>JALUWZ010000064.1 GCA_027019205.1 Emcibacter sp. | reverse complement strand
CAACAGCCGCAGCATCAGACTACCCAAAGATCCGGGCTGCAAAGCCTGTAATCCCAAACAGTATTAATTGGGGACAGTATACGATTTATTTAAGCAACGATTATATAAACGACTAAATAAATTGTATACTGTCCCCAATTTTATACCCAGTCTTCCAGCACCCGGTCGGGCGGATTATGACCATCGGCAAAGGTCTTGATATTGATCAGCACTTTCTCGCCCATGTCATTGCGCCCCTCGGTCGTGGCGGAGCCCATATGCGGCAGGGCGACCACATTGGCCATGTCCAGAAGCTTTGGATTGACCGCCGGTTCATTTTCAAACACATCAAGCCCGGCCCCGGCCAGCTCCCCCGCCGACAGCATACGGATCAGGGCATTTTCGTCCATCACCTCCCCGCGCGAGGTATTGATGATAAAGGCGTGCTTCTGCATCAGCTTCAGCCGCCGGGCCGACAACAGGTGATAGGTCGCCGGCGTATGGGGACAGTTTATCGAAATAATATCCATCCGCGCCAGCATCTGGTCAAGGCTTTCCCAGTATGTCGCCTCCAGCTCTTCCTCGATTTCCGCACTGACCCGGTGGCGGTTATGATAATGAATAGACAGGCCAAAGGCTTTGGCCCGGCGCGCCACCGCCTGTCCGATGCGGCCCATGCCGATAATACCGAGTCGCTTGCCCCAGATTCGCGAGCCGCGCAATCCGGTCGGCGACCATCCGCTCCATTCCCCGCTCTGCATCAGCCGCGCCCCTTCGATCAGCCGGCGCGGCACCGCAAGCAGCATCGCCATGGTCATGTCGGCGGTATCCTCGGTCAGCACCCCGGGGGTGTTGGTTACGGTGATATTGCGACTGCGGGCAGAGGCCAGGTCAATATGATCCACCCCGGCACCGTAATTGGCAATCAACTTCAGATCGGGGCCGGACTGGGCCAGAATCCGCCCGTCCACCCGGTCGGTCACCGTCGGCACCAGGATATCCGCCTCTTTCACCGCATTGGCCATTTCACTGGCCGTGAAGCGATGATCATCAAGATTAAGCCGGACATTGAATAATTCCATCATCCGCGTTTCAATAATATCAGGTAATTTTCTTGTGACGATTACCAGGGGCTTGTTGGACGTCATTCAGAACTCCGGTTTTTATTATCATTCGACTGTAAAAAAGGCTTGTGGTCACCCTCTCTTTCCGTATCATCTCTAGCAGAGTTTCATGACAGATTCAAACATCTCGACAAATATTCGACCGGAAATACAGAAAATGAACAGGAGAAAATCAGGAATGGCCAGATGGCGTATTATGATCATCCTGCTCCTCTTTCCAGGGGCCGGTTTGACAGTTGCCACAGCCGGGGAGAAGACCGTCATGGGAAAATCCGGCTATCCGGTGCCGCGCTATGTCTCGCTGGCCAAAAATACCGTCAATGTCCGGACCGGGCCGGACGGCAAATATCCGATTATCTGGGTATTCAAAAAATCCGGCCTGCCGGTCAAGGTGATTGCCGAATATAAGGACTGGCGCAAGATAGTTGATTCAGAAGGGGCCACCGGCTGGATCTGGGGTCCGCTGCTGTCAAGTCGCCGGACCGGTCTGATCATTGCCGAACGCCAGCCGCTGTTAAAAAACCCGCAAAAGGACCAGCCGGTCGCGGTAATTGCCGAGGCCGGGGTAATCGGCAAAATCCGCCGCTGCCGGAAAGGCTGGTGTGAACTGGATATTAACGGCTTCCGGGGCTGGCTCCGGCAATCGCTGTTCTGGGGAACCCTTGACGGGGAGATATTCGACTGATCAGGAATTTTCCGTGACGTGGATAATTATGTCAATTCGGGAAAATTTCTTGCCCGCCGGTTCTTCCGGCAGCCTGTCGATGCCGACCAACCCCTCGGGAATATCCTCAAGGCAGCCTTCTTTTTCAAGAAAATAATGATAATGGTCAGAGACATTGGTATCAAAATAGGTCTGACCCGGGCTGACCACGACCTCGCGCAGCAGACCGGCATCGGTAAATTGATGCAGGCTGTTATAGACCGTCGCCAGGGCAACATTGATATTGGCCCGGGCGCTTTCCTCATGCAGGCTTTCCGCCGTCACATGACGGTTCGGGCCATCAAACAGCAGCTTTGCCAGCGCAAGACGCTGACGCGTTGGCCGCAATCCGGCATGGCGCAATTTCTGCACCGCCTTCAGATAGGGTCTCTCTCTTGTCTTGCCTGTATAGTTATCCACCATATTTTCCTTTGGCATCTGCATGGCTTATATCATACGTGATTTTTTCAGGATAACAATATATTGCTAATCCCCGGTTAAAATACGGTCTATCAGTTCCCTGACCGTTGGAATAAAGCCGTTGCTGAAGAAGGGGTCGCTGGCAAAGTTAAATGCTGAATGACCGGCAAACATCAGGTTATTCTGCACATCGCCGCCATGGGCAATATCCATCAGGGTTTTCTGAATACAGAAACTGCGCGGGTCGGCGCCGCGCCCGGTGGCATATTTGCTTTGCGGATTCTGGGACCAGTTGGAAAATTTGCACTGGCTGAGACAGCCCATACAGTCCTTCTGGTCCTGACGGATTTCAAGTGCGCTTGACGGCGTGACAAAAACCAGTGTGCCGTCCGGGGTTTTCATTGCCTCGCAATATCCCGCTGTAATCCAGCCGTCGGCCTTTGGTTTATCCTCGGGCCTGACAAAATATTTTCGCTTGCGGGCCTGAATTTCCGCCGAAAATTCCTCTGTCTGTTTGGCGGAAAAAGCCACCTGACGTTCAGAACGGCCCTCCAGCCCGCGCAAAAACCGGTTGCGGACTGCCGAAGCGTAAAAGCCGGTCGGACTGAAGCGGTGCAACAGAATATCGCCCTCTTTCAGCCTGGTCAGCGCGTCTTTCCATTTCTGCGGTATCGGGCTTTCCTTTGTCAGCAGGGGCCGGGTGCCATATTGAAAGGCCACCGGGCCGATATCCGGATTATTGATCCATTTGAGCCAGTCCCGGAGATACCAGACCCCGCCGGCCATAATAATCGGCACATTATTGAGACCGAATTTATTCATCATGGTCCTGAGGGCAACCACTCGCGGATAGGGGTCCTGGGGGGCGCGCGGATCTTCGGCATTGGTCAGGCCGTTATGGCCGCCCGCCAGCCACGGGTCCTCATAAACCACACTGCCGAGCCAGTCGCCATATTTACGGTAGGCCCGTTTCCACAGGATGCCAAAGGCCCGGGCAGAGGAAATAATCGGATGATAGAATACCTCGTGCCGGGCGGCAATCTCACTGAGTTTATAGGGCATGCCGGCGCCACAGGTGACGCCGTGAACCAGTCCCTTTGCCCGCTTGAGAACCCCTTCCAGCACCGCTTCCGCGCCGCCCATTTCCCACAGGACATTGATATGGATGCGGCCCTTGCCGGATGCCATTTCATGAGCCTCCCGCACCTGGGTGACCCCGCCGTCGATGGCATAATCAACCAGTTCCCGGTGGCGGTCAAGCCGGGTCTTGCCATGATAGACCTGGGGAATGACATTGCCGTCATCGTCAAAACTGTCGGCATTGACACAGCTTACGGTCCCGACCCCGCCGGCGGCGGCCCACGCCCCGGCGCTCCTGCCGTTGGTGGCCGAAATTCCCTTGCCGCCCTCGACAAGCGGAAGAACTTCTTTCCCCGACATCATTAATGGTTTCAGTAAACTCATACTGTCCTTACCCTACATAAAGCCCGACATCCCGGGCCGGGGGCTGTCTCTCATATATGGGGCCATAGTTGCCCAGATACAAGATTCTACCATCCTCCGGCCTTTTATTTGGTTAACAGGAGGAATTATTCCTCTTCCCCCTGTTTATCCTGAAGGTCTTCACCACTTTCCTGGTCAACCGCCCGGCGGCTCAGGCGGACCTTGCCCCGGTCATCGACGGCCAGAACCTTGACCTTGATGATGTCACCTTCCTTGAGGACATCGCTGACCTGCTTGACCCGGTGATTTTCCAGTTCGCTGATATGAACCAGACCGTCCCGACTGCCGAGGAAATTGACGAAAGCACCGAAATCAACGGTTTTGACCACTTTACCTTCATAGATTTTACCAACTTCCGGTTCGGCAACGATGCCTTCAATCCATTTCAGTGCGGCTTCAATGGCGGACAGGTCGGACGAGGACACCTTGATCGTGCCGTCATCCTCAATATCAACCTTGGCCCCGGTTACTTCACAGATTTCGCGAATAATCTTGCCGCCGGTGCCGATCACTTCACGGATTTTCTCGCGGTTGATCTGAATGGTTTCAATGCGCGGCGCATGGTCGCTCATTTCCTCGCGCGCCCCGGACAGGGCCTTGCTCATTTCGTCAAGGATATGCGCCCGGCCCCCGGCGGCCTGTTGCAGGGCAACCGACATAATTTCCCGGGTAATACCGGTAATCTTGATATCCATCTGCAATGAGGTAATGCCTTCGGATGTTCCGGCAACTTTAAAGTCCATATCACCCAGATGATCCTCATCCCCGAGAATATCGGACAGAACCGCATAATCATCACCTTCCTTGATCAGGCCCATGGCAATGCCGGACACCGGACGTTTGAGCGGTACACCCGCATCCATCAGGGCCAGCGAACCGCCACAGACGGACGCCATGGAAGACGACCCGTTTGATTCAGTGATTTCCGATACCACGCGAATGGTATAGGGGAAATCCTCATGACTTGGCAATACCGCGTGCAGGGCGCGCCAGGCCAGCTTGCCATGGCCGGTTTCCCGGCGGCTGGTGCCCATCATGCGGCCCACTTCACCAACCGAATAGGGCGGGAAGTTATAATGGAGCATAAAGCGTTCCTTATAGGTCCCGGTCAGGGCATCAACGAATTTCTCATCATCGCCGGTGCCAAGGGTCGTGACCACCGTCGCCTGGGTTTCCCCACGGGTGAACAGGGCGGAGCCATGGGTCCGGGGCAGGATATTCACCTCGGCCATAACCGGGCGCACCGTATCAAGACTACGGCCATCAATCCGCTTGCCGGTCTTTATAATATCGCCGCGCACAATGGTTTTCTCAAGATTTTTCAGCAGGTCGCCAACTATTCCGGCCATGGCCTGATCATCTTCAGGGACCAGCTCTTCCTTGACCCGGTCCTTGATGCCGTTGATCTGTTCGACCCGGGCCTGTTTGACGGTTTCACCGTAAGCCGCCCGGAGGTCCGCTTCGGCAAGATCGGCAATTTTGGCGGCAAGCTCTGAGTGATCTTCCTCTTCGGGCAGTTCAATCGGCTCTTTTGCCGCACTTTCCGCAAGCTCGATAATCGCGTCAATCACAACCTGCATCTGCTCATGGCCGAACATAACGGCGCCGAGCATGATATCTTCGGACAGCTCATTGGCCTCTGATTCGACCATCAGCACCGCGTCCCGCGTCCCGGCGACCACCAGATCAAGATCGGATGTTTCGAGCTGCTCAATGGTCGGGTTGAGGATATATTCGCCGTCAATATAGCCAACCCGCGCCGCGCCAATCGGCCCCATAAAGGGCAGACCGGAAATGGTCAGGGCCGCACTTGTACCGACCAGAGCGGTAATGTCCGGGCTATTTTCCAGATCGTGGGACATCACGGTACAGACGACCTGGGTTTCATTCTTGAAACCCTTGACAAACAAGGGCCGGATTGGCCGGTCAATCAGACGACAGGTCAGGGTTTCTGCCTCGCCCGGACGGCCTTCACGCTTAAAAAAACCGCCGGGAATTTTACCGGCGGAATAGGCCCGTTCCTGATAATTGACGGTGAGCGGGAAAAAATCTATCCCGGCTCTTGGTGTCTTGGCGGCGGTTACTGCCGTCAGACATGATGTTTCGCCGTAGGTTACCATTACGGCTCCTGCAGCCTGTCGGGCGATATGACCGGTTTCCAGAACCAGTGTCCGTCCGCCCCAGTTTATTTCTTTTCTATGTATTTCAAACATATATCTTACCTTAACCTGTGGATTTTACCTTCCGGTTCAGGCCCATCCCAAACCGGAAAATGAGTAAAATCCCTCTGCAAGACCCCACTGGTCCTGCAATATATTTATCATTATTTACGCAGACCAAGCCGCTTGATCAGTTTCTGATAGCGTGCTTCATCCTTTGATTTCAGATAGCCAAGCAGGCTGCGGCGCTTGTTAACAAGCATCAACAGGCCACGACGTGAATGATTATCTTTTTTGTGAGTTTTAAAATGTTCCGTCAGATTGATAATTCTTGTTGTCAGAATGGCAACCTGTACTTCCGGGGAACCGGTATCGCCCTCACATGTGGCAAATTCTTTAATCAGTTCCTGTTTTCTTTCTGCAGTTATCGACATCATATACTCCTTGTAAAAAATTAAATGTTAAACACCCGTACCGGCTTGAGAATTTGGCCTTCTGAAGTGATTTCACTTTTGCACAACGCCACAAGACGGGTGCCTGTCATCACTCTGATAACCTCTCCTGCTGATACGGAGTCCCGAAGGGAAAGCGGCTGTCCATGGGACAATAATACCGCCTCGTCTTCTGTAACGGCCAGTGCCGGGATGTCGCCCAGCACGGTCACCACAGGAAGAATCCATTCTTCAGGCGGCGCACTATGGCCTAATTCCTCAAGCTTTTCCAGTGAAATCGACTCATCCAAACCAAAAGCACCGACCCGGGTTCTTCTCAAGCCGGAAACATAGCCCACCGTTGCCAGATCCCGCGCCATATCCCGGGCCAGCGACCGGATATATGTTCCCTTGCCACAAACTGCGCGAAAGCTTGCTGTCTGCCCGTCACAGGACAGCAGATCAAGCGAGTATATATCAACCTCGCGGGATTTCATAACCGGTGCCTCCCCGGCCCGGGCCAAGGCGTAAGCGCGCTTTCCGTCAATTTTTATGGCACTGAAAGCGGGCGGAATCTGGCTGATTCGTCCGGTAAAGCGTGGCAGAATGGCCAGAATTTCCGACCGGGAAGGCCGGATATCACTGGTCGCCGTCACCTCGCCCTCGGCATCGTCGCTGGCCCGCGCCTCGCCAAAGGTTACGGTAAAGTCATAGCTCTTGCGGGCCTCCATAATAAAGGGAATGGTCTTGGTCGCCTCGCCAAAGGCAATCGGCAGGATGCCTGTGGCCAGCGGGTCAAGGGTACCGCCGTGGCCGGTTTTCTGTGCATGGGTCAGCCATCGGCACCTGCCCACCACCTGTGTCGAGGTCATGCCGAGAGGCTTGTCAATCGCCAGCCAGCCATTCAGCCGGATGCCCTTGCGCTTGCGGGCCAAGGGTCAATCACCCTTGATCAGGTCTTGGGCCACATGGGGACTATGCAGAAGCTGCTCTATATGATCGGCCTCGCCAAAGCTTGAATCGCCGGTGAATTTCAGCTCGGGCAGATATTTCATCCGCACCATATGCGACAACCGGCCACGGATATATTTGCTGCAGCGGTTGAGGCCATCGACCACATCCCCGGCATGGGCGCCGCCGAGTGGCATGACGAAAACCGTGGCATGGTGAAGGTCCGGGCTGCAGCGGACCTCGGTCACGGTCACCGAAACCCCGTCAAGGGACGGATCACGAATGTCGCCACGAACAAAAATTTCCGACAGGGCATGGCGGATATTCTCCCCCACCCTGAGCAGGCGATGGCTCGCGCCGGATTCATTGTGCGATCTGGACATATTATGATCCTTCAAAATCAGCTGAGAGAACGTTCAATTTCCTCAACCTCGTAACATTCGATAATGTCACCCTTTTTCAGGTCGTTATAGCTGGCAAAATTTATACCGCATTCGGTGCCTGACCGGACCTCGTCAACATCATCCTTAAAGCGGCGCAAAGAGCCGAGGTCACCCTCGAAGACCACCACGTCATCACGCAGCAGACGCGCACGGGCGCCCTTCCTGACAATACCGTCCAGCACCAGACAACCGGCGGCCTTGCCGGTCTTGCCGGCGGAAAAGATGTCGAGAATTTCGGCAGTTCCGAGAATTGTCTCGCGCAATTCAGGGGCCAGTTTGCCCGACATCACCGCCTTGATATCATCAACAAGGTCATAGATCACCGAATAATAGCGGATTTCCACCCCTTCCTGATGGGCGAGTTCCGCTGCCTTGCGGCTTGCCCGGACATTAAAGCCCAGAATCGGCGCATGGGAGGCAATGGCCAGAGTGACATCGGATTCTGAAATCCCGCCGACAGCGGCATGAAGGATTTTGGCCTGAACCTCGTCTGTATTCATCGCTTCAAGCGCACTGACAATCGCCTCGGACGAGCCTTGAACATCGGTCTTGATCACCAGCGGCACAATTTCCGCCTGTTTGCTGTTCAGCTTCTCGAACATAGCTTCAAGCGTTGCTTTCGGCGCCGCCTCTTTTTCCAGCCGTTCGCGGTTTTGGCGGAATTCGGAAACCTCGCGCGCCCTGGTTTCGCTGTCAACCACAATGAAGCTGTCGCCGGACCGTGGCAGACCGTTCAGGCCGAGAACCTCAACCGGAACCGATGGTCCGGCCTTTTTCATATTGCGGCCATGATCATTCAGCATTGCCCGCACCCGGCCCCATTCCTTGCCACAGACAAAAATATCACCAACTTTGAGCGTCCCGCGCTGAACCAGTATGGTGGCAACCAGCCCCTGACCACGGTCAAGACGGGCCTCAACCACAATCCCGTCGGCATTGCGGTCCTTGTTGACCCTGAGATCAAGCAATTCCGCCTGAAGCTCTATCGCTTCGGCCAGCTTGTCAAGATTGGTGCCCTTGAGCGCCGAAACCTCGACATCAAGCACCTCGCCGCCCATGCTTTCAACAAATACCTCATGCTGCAGCAGATCCTGACGGACCTTGTCCGGATTGGCCCCCGGCTTGTCAATTTTATTGATCGCGACAATGATCGGCACCTGCGCCGCCTTGGCATGATTGATCGCTTCAATGGTCTGGGGCATGATGCCGTCATCGGCTGCCACCACAAGGATGACAATGTCGGTCGCACTTGCCCCACGGGACCGCATGGCAGAAAAGGCCGCATGACCCGGCGTATCAAGGAAAGTAACCTTGTTGCCGCCATTCATCCGCACCTGATAGGCGCCGATATGCTGGGTAATACCCCCGGCCTCCCCCGTCACGACGGAAGATTTGCGGAAGGCGTCAAGAATAGAGGTCTTGCCGTGATCAACATGGCCCATCACGGTCACAACCGGCGCGCGCGATACCATATCGGCCTCGTTGTCTTCCGGACCGGAAAGATCAATTTCAACGTCGGCAGCGCTGACCCGCTTCACCTTATGGCCAAATTCCTCAACAATCAATTCGGCGGTATCCTGGTCTATCTGCTGGTTGGCCGTGGCCATGACATCCATTTTCATCAGCGACCGGATGACATCGACGGTTTTTTCGGTCATGCGGCTCGCCAGTTCCGCCACGGTGATCATGTCAGGAATGATAACCTCGCGGAAGACTTTCTGCTGCGGACTTTGGCCGCCCTTGCGCCGTTCCTTGGCTCTGGCCCGTTTCAGGGCGGCAAAGCTGCGCTGGCGTTCCCGGGCCCCGCCGGACAGGGCCTGGGTTACGGTCAGGCGACCCGTCCGTCTGGCATTTTCACCGCGACCCCGGGATGCTTTGGGCGTTGGACGTTTTTCCTGCTCCGGCTTTGCGGCGGGAAGCGGTTTTTTTGCCGCCGCCGGTTTATTCTTCTGCTTTTCCGCAGCCTGCTTTTTTTGTTCTTCTTTTTCAGCCTTGGCTTTCAGCTCGGCCTCAATCTTTTTCTTGACCTCAATATCTGCTTTGAATTTGGCATCATCGCGGGCAGTTTTTTTGGCGTCTTTGACAGTCTGCTCGGCTTTTGCCTGATCTGATTTGGATCTGGCCGCCGCTTCTACGGCACGCTTTCTCGCGGCCTCTGCCTCTTCGCGTTCGCGCTTCTCGGATTCTATTTTGGCCAGTTCAAGGGCATGGGCGCGGGCCTTCAACTCCCCCTCGGTCAGCTTGCGACCATCCTGCGTCACCGGTTTCCTGCCTGCCGGTGTCGCGGGCAAGGGCTTCTTTTTCGGGGAAACCGTTTTTGTTTCAGATGAGTCCGGCGCCGCATCAGGCTTTACCCCCGGTTTGAGGATCAGCTTTTTCTTGCGTTGAACGACCACACCACCGGAAGACCGGGCGCCCGCAGAAACAGTGGACTTCAACTGTAGTGTTTTTCGGCCTGAACCAGAGCCGGAAACCGACAGTTTTTTTTGTATGTCCTTATCGTCACTCATTCTTTATTCGCCTATATTCGCCTTCAACTCAATCACATCAAAGGGACCATACCATGTCGTCACCGCAAAATGACAGATTCATACCGGGAAAACTCCTTGAGAAAGCTTTCCGTTATCCCGCCGGGCAGCAATGCCACATTCACCGCATTTGCCATACCAAGCGTTTGTCCTAACTGTTCGCGAGTGAACATATCAATCATCCGCAAATTATCAAGAATATTCCCCTGATCAGAAGATATTTTAAGGCCAGAGCATATTTTACGCCGCCCGCCTGCCGCCGCATCTTCCGCAAAGATCAAGGCCCGACATTTGCCGGATGTTACTACAGCCCGGACTTTTTCAAATCCCGACACCACAAACCCCGCCCGGTTGGCCAGACCAAGATAGTCCAGACAACGCTGCCGCAGCAATTTTACAACAAGTTGCGGCAGATTGTCATCCACCCTGACCGGTATTTTTTCACCCCGGGTCCCCTCATCAGATTTTAAAGCAACGACCCGGCGCCCGAAATGGAGAAGTGTCTTTTTCCGCATCGCCTGTTCCAGCAGTTTGCCCTCGGCCAGAATCCAGCCGCCCCGACCCGGCAGCTTTGCCGCCACATCCGGGATTACGCTACCCTGCGGATCAACAACAAACCGAATCAGCCGGTGGGTCGGATATATTTGTCCGGTCACCAGACATTTTCTTTCCCTGTGCTTTCTTTTCCCGTACTTTCCGGGCCTGCTGTCCCTTGTCACGCTGTTTTCCGTCTGCTCCTGCTTTTTATTCTGCTCCCTGTTCTTCGGGGGCTGCTTCAACCGGTTCTGACTCTTCTGCTATTTCTGTCTCTTCATCCTCGAACCAGTGGGCGCGCGCGGCCATAATGATCTCGTTTGCCTGTTCCTCGCTCAGGTCCCCGCCGCGCAGAATGCCGTCTTCCGGGCTGATCAGCTCATCCGCTGACAGATCACCAAGATCATCCAGAGTCTTGATGCCGGCTTTGCCGAGGGTTACCATCATGGTTGGTGTCAGGCCGTCAATCGCGGCAATTTCGTCGGAAACACCCATTTCTATCCGGGTTTTTTCCGATTCAGCAGACTGACGTTCCAGAGACTCACGGGCGCGGTTTTGCAGTTCTTCCACCAGATCCGCATCAAAGCCCTCTATGCCGGCGAATTCTTCCGGCGCGACATAGGCAACTTCCTCCATATTGCGGAAGCCTTCCGCCACCAGCAGCAGAGCCAGGGTTTCATCCACATCAAGCTGTTCAACAAACAGACTGGTCCGGACCTTGTATTCGGCCTGGCGTTTTTCCGATTCGGCGGCTTCAGTCATAATATCGACCTGCCAGCCACTCAGTTGGGACGCCAGACGAACATTCTGTCCGCGCCGGCCAATGGCCAGGCTCAGCTGATCTTCGGGCACCACCACATCAATACGCTTGCGGTCCTCATCCAGAACCACCTTGGCAACATCCGCCGGGGCGAGGGCGCTGATGATAAAGGTCGCGGGGTCCGGGGACCATTGTATGATGTCAATCTTTTCCCCGGCCAGTTCATTGACCACCGCCTGTACCCGGCTGCCGCGCATGCCGACGCATGCCCCGACCGGATCGATCGAACTGTCCACACTGCTGACCGCTATTTTGGCCCGGCTGCCCGGATCACGGGCGACCCCGACAATTTCAATAATGCCATCATAGATTTCCGGCACCTCCTGGGTGAAGAGTCTGGCCATGAAATCCGGATGGGAACGTGACAGAAAGATTTGCGGCCCTCTGAGTTCGCGGCGAACATCGGCGATATAGGCCCGTATCCGGTCGCCGTTACGCATATGTTCGCGGGGGATCATCTGATCGCGCCGGATAATAGCCTCGGCCTGGCCGATATCAACGATCACATTACCATATTCAACCCGTTTGACGACGCCGTTAATTATTTCACCAATCCGTTCCTTATATTCATCGAACTGGCGCTCGCGCTCGGCATCACGGACTTTTTGCACAATTACCTGCTTGGCTGTCTGGGCCGCAACCCGGCCAAAATCAACCGGGGGCAATTCGTCCGCCAGAAGATCGCCGATTACCGCGCCTTCCTTTAATTTTCCGGCATCCTTCAGGGTAAGTTCCGTTGCCGGGTTTTCGACATTTTCGACAACCTCCAGCACCCGGTAAAGCTTGATATCGCCGGTTTTACGTTCGATATGGGCCTTGATTTCATTTTCCGCCCCGTAACGGGACCGGGCCGCTTTCTGAATGGCCTCTTCCAGAGCCTCGAGAACGATCTCCTTGTCGATATTTTTTTCCCGTGCAACCGCATCAGCAATTTGCAATAACTCAATCCTGTTCGCACTGACCGCTGTTGTCATAGCTTTAACTCCATTCATGCCCTGCGGGCCATATTATTCCCAAATTCAACTGTTACTCATTTCTGTCACCGGCTCCCGGCCTGCGCCAGCAATTCATCGGTCAGGACCAGTTTGGACCGGTGAATATTGCTGAAATCAAGTTCAAAAACCTCACCATCCACATCAATTCTGACCAGATCATCCGTTATGCCGAGCAATTTGCCGCGATAACGTCTTCTGCCGGCTTCGGGCATCGACAATTCTATCTTCGCCTCAAATCCGGCATAATTTTCAAAATCCCGGCGCCGGGTCAGAGGCCGGTCAATGCCCGGCGTACTGACCTCCAGTATATATTCCTCGGGCAACGGGTCTTCCACATCAAGAAGTACGGAAATTTCCCGGCTCAGTTTTTCACAATCCGCTATCTCCATGCTGCCATCCGGCCTTTCCGCCATGACCTGCAGGGTGACCGCCCCGCCCCGGGCAGAGTTCAGCAGGGCAATGCGCACGACGTCATAGCCCATGCTTTCCGCAACGGGGTCAATAATTTTATGCAAAATAGCGGTCTGTGACGACATTCTCTTTCCACCAAATAAAAATGCAGGCCAGTGAGACACTTGCCCGCACTCTAAACATTTCAAGTGATTCGGTTGTTCTATATATAGTCAAAAGCGTGAGAACTTCAAGCGAATAGTATCAGGAACAGACTATCCCTGACGGGGACGGCGAACAAAGCGCAAATAGCTGCTTTTACGTCCCTGGGCCAGTGATTTGATTTCATAGCGGCTCCGGGGCCAGTCGCCGGGTCTGTTCTGCCAGTCGCCCGGCTGGTCGCTGATCCAGACAAAATCCGGATTTTCCAGCATATGGGCCATGATCCAGCGGCAATATTCCATATGGTCGGTGGCAATCCGCAGCTCGGCCCCGTCCTTCAATATCCGTGACAGAACAGCAATATTGCCGGGGCAGACCATCCGGCGCTTGTGGTGGCGCGCCTTGGGCCACGGGTCGGGGAATAAAATAAACGCCCGGCCCAGAGACTGTTCCGGCAGGCTGTCCATCAGCAGGCGGGCATCATCGGTAAAAATCCTGATATTTTTCAGCTCTTCACTGTCCACAAGATCAACCAGACCGGACACCCCGTTGAGGAACGGCTCACAACCGATCATGCCAATATCGGGATTGACCCTGGCCTGTGCCGCCAGATGTTCACCCTTGCCAAAGCCGATCTCAAGCCAGTAATCCCGCATCGCTGACGGGAAATAGTCGCCGGGATGAACAGCTGTCGGCCCGGGCGTGGCGATGGCGAGTTTTGGCAGCCATTTGTCAAGCCGGGCCTGACGGGTGGCGGAAAGCGCCGGACCCTGACGCCGGCCATAGATACGACTGCCTTTAATGGCTTCCAGATCACGCATATGTCAAATATTTCTAGAAATGACTCTTCAAAATGTCAACCAGATCATCTTTTTCCCATGAAAAACCGCCATCGGCTTCCGGCATGCGGCCAAAATGGCCATAAGCTGCCGTCCGTTCGTAGATGGGCCGGTTGAGTTTGAGATGCTCGCGAATGCCGCGCGGGCTTAAATCCATGACATCCATCAACAGCTTTTCAAGGCGTGACGGATCAATATGGCCCGTATTATGGAAATCCACATAAAGTGACAGGGGATGAGACACGCCGATCGCGTAAGAAAGCTGAATGGTGCAGCGGTCCGCAAGTCCTGCCGCCACCACATTACGCGCCAGATAGCGCGAGGCATAGGCCGCCGAGCGATCAACCTTGGTCGGGTCCTTGCCGGAAAAAGCACCGCCACCATGGGGGGCCGCCCCGCCGTAAGTATCGACAATGATCTTGCGCCCGGTCAGGCCCGCATCGCCGTCCGGCCCGCCAATGGCAAATTTTCCGGTCGGATTGATATACAGCTCGTCTTCGGGGCACATCCAGCCCTCCGGCAGGCTGCTTGCGATATGTTCAAGGACGATTTCCCGGACCCGGTCCTGACCGACATCGGCCCCGTGCTGGGTTGAGACCACAATGGAAGTCGCCTCAACCGGGACACCATCCTCATATTTCAGGGTAACCTGACTTTTGGAATCCGGCCCGAGTTCGGTGACCCCGCCATGACGGGCATCCGCCAGTGATTTAAGAATTTTATGGGAATAATATAACGGCGCCGGCATAAAAACACCGGTTTCATTG
>JALUWZ010000063.1 GCA_027019205.1 Emcibacter sp. | reverse complement strand
GGGCAATGTCGGAGGCCGTCACATCATGGAGCAGATCAACCCAGCATTTGGCCGCCGAAATTCGCACTTCATCCCGCAGGTCGCCAACCGGCCCGGCCTTGACCTCCTCAATATCCGGCAGGTCAATGCCATAATCCCCCGCCCCCTCTTTCAGGCAGGCCACCAGATCAAAGGTCCCGTTGGCGGCGCCGATACAGATATTATCCTGAACATATTGGTCCGGGACAAAGGCCTGTATCCCCTCATCAAACCGCAGCCTGCCGCCGGACTGGCAATGCAGATGAACCACCGGCGACCAGCCGCCGGAAGTTGCGATAACATCGCAGGCTATCACCTGTTTCCCTGCCGTCACATCCTGACCGACGGCGGCAATTATCGCCGCCCGAACCCCGCGCCGTCCCCGACATCCCGTCACCATATGGCCATGATAAATGGTAATCCCGGCATCACGGGCCGCCCGGACCAGCGCCCCGTCCGGATTATCGCGCGTATCAACAATGGCAGCAACCACAAGCCCCGCCGCCCGCGCATCAAGGGCGGTCTGATAGGCATCGTCATTATTGGTCGCGACCAGAATAGTCCTGCCCGGGGCGACCCCGTAACGGGTGATATAATGGCGCACGGCAGAGGCCGGCATCACCCCCGGACGGTCATTATCCGGAAAGACCAGCGGCCTTTCAATCGCCCCGGTGGCGATAATCACCCGCCCCGCCCGGATATGCCAGAACCGCTCACGCGGGCCATGCCCCCGCTTCAGACGTTCAGACAGCGTCACCAGATTATCATCATAATAGCCGCAGGCAGTGGCCCGGCTGACAAGGGTGACATTGGCCATGTCCCGCAGCCGTCCTATGGTTTCCATCCTCCAGCCCTCAAGGCCGTTTTGCTCAAACAGCAGGGAGCCGCCAAATTCCCGGTCCTGTTCAACCAGCATCACCCGCTGACCCGCCCTGCCCTGCGCCAGTGCCGCCGCCAGCCCCGCCGGACCAGAACCGATCACCAGTATATCCGTATGGGCATGACAATGGTCATACTCATCCGGGTCCGGCAATTCCGGCAGGGTGCCAAGGCCCGCCATGCGCCGCACCAGCGGACTCCAGAATTTCCAGCCCGGGTATTTAAAGGTTTTATAATAAAATCCGGCAACCAAAAACGGCTTGAACAGGCCAAAAACCGCCAGCAGGTCGCGGGATGCCCCGGGCCAGCCGCTAACGGACCGGGCGGTCAGGCCATCAAAAATATCAATCATTGTCGCCGGGACATTCGGCTCCTCACGGGGCGCTGTGCCGATCTGCATGATGGCGTTCGGCTCCTCCGCACCCGCAGAAAAGATACCGCGCGGCCGGTGGTATTTAAAGCTCCGACCGACTATCCTGACCCCGTTCGCCAGCAGGGCAGAGGCCAGACTATCGCCCTTATAACCCTGATAAAGCCTGCCGTCAAAACGGAAGGAAACCGGCCTGTCCCGATTAATCCGGCCCCGGTTTTTCAGGCGAAAGTTATGGCTCACCCGCATCCCCCGTTTTTTCAATGCTGTGAATTTTATGGGTCACGGTATCCCGGCGCATCGTGAACCACTGGCCGCATCCATGAGAGTGGCACCAGCGTTCCCGGGCGATGCCCTTGACATTATCACGCATAAAAAGATACTCCGCCCATGCCTTGTCCGAAATATCTCCCCTGTTATCGGGCCGCGCAAGAGGGACCGGGCCACCATAGGTAAATTCATTTTCGCGGCGCTTTCCGCACCATGGACAGGTTATGGTCATCATCAGTGTGAAATCCCCGCCGCCCCCATCTCATCAATAAACGCCCCGGTTTCAAAACGTTTCAGCGTGAAAGGCTCATTCAGGGGATGTGGACGGTTATGGGCGACCGTATAGGCCAGCGTCCAGCCGCCCGCCGGGGTCGCCTTGAAGCCACCAGTGCCAAAACCGCAATTGATATAAAGCCCCTTGACCGGGGTCAGGCCGATAATCGGTGACGAATCATGGACAATATCGACAATCCCCGCCCATTGCCGCATCAGTTTCACCCGGCTGAGGCGCGGGAAAATCTCGACCACGCCGGCAATTACCCCTTCGAGGGTGGCGATATTGCCGCGCTGGGCATAGGATGGATACATATCCAGCCCGCCGCCCATGATCATTTCGCCCTTGTCCGACTGGCTGATATAAATCCCGGCGGACGGGGAGAGGATGGTTGCATCAAATACCGGCTTCAGCGGTTCCGAGACGCAGGCCTGCAACGCCATCGAGGTCACCGGCAGGCGAAAACCGGCCATCCCGGCCAGCACGCTCGAATGACCGGCAACGGCAATCGCCGCCTTGCCGGTTGTGATGCGCCCGCATGTGGTCTCAACCCCGCGCAATCTGCCATTCCTGATGTCAAAGCCGGTCACTGCGCATTGCTGGATAATATCAACGCCCAGTGCATCCGCCGCCCGTGCATAGCCCCAGGCCACCCCGTCATGACGGGCAATGCCGCCACGTTTCTGCACAATGCCGCCAAGAATGGGATAGCGCGCCGCCGGACTGCGGTTGATCCCCGGGGCCAGTCGCGCGACCTCATCCGCGTCAATCCAGTCGGCGTCAATACCGTTCATATGCATGGCATTGAGGTTGCGGCGCATGGCCTCGACGTCATGGCGACTATGCAGCAGGCTCACCATCCCGGCCTGACGCAGCATCACATTGAAATTAAGTTCCCGGCTCATGCCCTCAAACAGCTTCAGCGAGAAATCATAGAATTTGGCACTTTCTGGAAAAAGATAATTGGAACGGACCACAGAGGTATTGCGCCCGGTATTGCCGCCGCCAATCCATCCGGCCTCAATCACCGCGACATTTGAAATGCCCTGTTCCTTCGCCAGATAATAGGCCGTCGCCAGTCCATGGCCGCCGCCGCCAATGATCACAACATCATACTCTTTCTTCAGGTCGGGACTGCGCCATGCCTGTTGCCAGCCCTGATGACGGCTGAAGGCGTTGCGGGCCAGTGACATTACAGAATAATGTTGCATGGTTTTTTCCGGTTTTTACGGGTTATCTATACAGTATTGTATTGTTCTTGATTTTTCAAGGCTAATCTATACACTACTGTATTTTACTCAATGAGGGACAGTGAAATTCGCGGCAATACCAAAACATCGCGTGACGACTGGCTTGAGGAAGCCCGCAATATTCTGATCCGGGAAGGCGTGGACGGGGTCAAGGTTGACCGCATGGCCCGTAATCTTGGCGTGACCCGGGGCGGATTCTACTGGTTTTTCAAGAATCGCCGACAATTTCTTGATCTTCTGCTGGCCAACTGGCAGGACAGCCGCAACGACCCCCTGACCCGGGTGATCCGGGCGGGAGATAATGATGCCCCGCTTGAAACCCTTGTCCGTTTTGTTATGACCCTTATTCGCGAGGAAAGCTATTCCCCGGCCCTTGATGCGGCCATTCGCGACTGGGCAAGAAGCTCGGATACAGTCCGGCGCGCGGTCGAACTGGTGGATAACCGCAGGATCATGCTGCTTGCCAAATTGTTTCAGGCGCTGGACTATGATGCAGAAGAAGCCTTTATCCGCGCCAGAATAATATATTTCCATCAGGTCGGCTATTATGCCATGGATGTCCGGGAAAGTGCCGAACAGCGCCTGCGCTACCTGCCGGTTTATTTCCGCCAGCTCACCGGATTTGATCTGCCTAAAGGATGCCGGACTCGATGACGGCGAAGTAAAATACCGCAATGGTCACGGTCTCGGCCAAAATCAGGAATAACGGCTTCCAGCCAAGGGCAAACATCGTCTTGAGCGAGGTTTTCATGCCGACCGCAGTGATCGACATCACCAGCAGCGCCTTGCTGGCAACTTTCAGAATATCCATGACCGCCGCCGGCATAACCTGTAGCGAATTGATGATAACAAAAATAACAAAACCGATCAGGAACATTGGAAAGGCGAACTTGCCCGAAGCCTTGCGCGATTTATGGTTCCGGAAGGCAAAAGCAAATAACAGCAGCACCGGCACCAGCATAAAGACCCGGATGAGTTTGACCAGTATTGCGGTATCCCCGGCCTCCTCTGATACACTGTAACCGGCGCCGACCACTTGCGAGACATCATGAATGGTGCCGCCAATCATAATTCCGGCCTGATGATCGTCAAGGCCGAGAAAACCGATAATCACCGGATAAAGCACCATTGATATGGTTCCCATCGCGGTAATCCCGACCACCGCAATCAGGGTATTATGCTCCAGTGTTTTGGATTTTGGCATCACCGTTGACAGGGCAAGGGCGGCGGACGCCCCGCAAATTGCCGTCGCCCCGCCGATGAGCACCCCTTCTTCCACATCAAGTTTCAACAATTTTGCCCAGACAATGCCAAGGACGATCACAATGATCATTGCAACAATGACCAGGGTCAGGATTCCGCCCCCGAGCGCCACGAAATCAGACAGCATGATCCGCGCACCGATCAGTGCTACTCCTGTGCGTAATATGGTTTGAGAGGTGAACTGCACCCCTTCCCGGGTCGGATGTTCCTGCGACATGAAATTAAACACCATGCCAAGCAGCAGGCTGAGCAGCATCACCGGGGCGTCATAATGCCGGGCGATGAAAGTCGCGGCAAGGGCAACCGTCCCGCAAATCAGAATGCCGGGGGCGAGGGATTTCAGTCTCGCCCACAGGGAGAGTTTTTTTACCCCGTCGGCAGGATAAAAGCCTTCGATAGAATCAAGATAATCATATTTCTTCAGGGAATCAGTATCTTCCATCAGTCTATCCAAAAGCTGCATAATCGACGGGTTTATGGCAGTCTATAACATGATCACTTTCCGGCATCGGATATTTAAGGCCGCTGGCACAGTTGAATAATATGACTCTTTCATCCCGGCTGACCTGTCCGCTCTCAAGCGCCTTCTGCCAGGCGGCAAAGGTCGCGGCCCCCTCGGGACAGAGCAGCAGGCCGTCTTTTTGTGCCGCCTCGTCCCGGGCCTTGAAAATATGCTCGTCGGTCACGGCAATGGCAAAGCCGCCGCTTTCGCGGACCGCGCGCAGAATCAGAAAGTCCCCGACCGCCGCCGGGACCCGGATGCCTGAGGCCGCAGTATAGGCATTCTCCCACAGCGGCGCATGTTCGACGCCGTCTTCCCACGCCTTGACAATCGGCGCGCAGCCGGTGGACTGAACCGCGACCATGCGCGGACGCTTACGGCCAATCCAGCCAATCGCCTCAAGCTCCTGAAAGGCCTTCCACATGCCAATCAGCCCGGTGCCGCCGCCGGTCGGATAGAATATCACATCCGGCAGCTGCCAGCCGAACTGTTCGGCAAGCTCCAGCCCCATGGTTTTCTTGCCCTCAATCCGGTAAGGCTCCTTCAGGGTCGATATATCGCTCCAGCCGAGTATTTCCTTGCCGTCACCAACAATCCTGCCACAATCATTGATCAGGCCGTTGACTTTATAGACGCTGGCCCCCTGTAATTCTATTTCCCGCACATTGACTTCGGGCGTATCATCGGGACAGAAAATGGTGGTTTTCAGACCGCCACAGCTTGCATAGGCCGCAAGCGCCGCCCCGGCATTGCCATTGGTCGGCATGGCAAGGTGGGTCTGCCCCAGTTCCTTGGCCAGCGCCACCGCAAGCGCCAGACCCCGCGCCTTGAAAGACCCGGTGGGCAGGCGGCCTTCGTCCTTGACGATGACCTCCACTCCGTCCGGTACGGAATGACGCAAGGGCACCAGAGGCGTCATAACCTCGCCCAGACTGACCAGATTTTCGGCCCCCTCAAGGGGCAGAAATTCGCGATATTTCCAGAATCCGCCGGGGCGGCTCTCAATCTCCGCCTTTGTGACCGCATTGGCGATCTTGCCGAGGTCATAGCGCACCAGCAACGGCTTGCCCGCCTTTGACAGGCCGTGAGGCTCGGCCTTCGGGTAAATATCCCCTGCCATCGAGCATTCAAGATGGGTTACAAATGATGGAGACTGCTCATACAAATGCTGAAATTCTGTCATGATTAATCTATCCCTGATTTTGTCAGAAACATAAAAGAAAATATTTGAAAATAAAAGGAGAAACCCCGTTTCCGGGAAAAATAACGGGAGATGCCATTACGGCACCTCCCGCAGAATGGTTACGGTTTTTAGAAGTCTGTCCGGATCGTCAGACCAAAGGTCCGGGGCTGGTTGGTCCGGAAGCCAAGACGCGCCCGGCCACCGCGCTCGCGGTCAAAGGACAGATTGGCATTCTCGTCCGTGACATTATGAATATAAGCCACCACTTCCCAGTTATCCTTGACAACGCCGAAACTGAGATTAAGCGTGTCATAGGATGGCAGGTTGAGGTTAAGCGCCGTCACATCATTGCCTGACGCGCCGCCGAATGGCAGCCCGGATTTGAAGTTACCGGCCCCAGGTTCCTGATCGGCAGGCTGGGTAAAGATGCTGCTGCGATGCTGGAAGGTACTGGAAATATAGCCTTCCGCCCCGTCGCCGATCATATCAAGCGCAAAGTTATAGGTCGCGGTAATGCCGATGTTGAATTTCGGCACGGAGGGCAGGCGGTTGCCGTTACGAACCCCGCCGAGCAACGCCCCGGTACCGTCCTTGACGGTTGAATCAAATTCAGACTGCAACACACTACCGGCAACCGAAAGGTCAAGACCTTCAACCGGATGGGCCTTCAATTCAAATTCCACGCCCTGTGAATGGGCTGAGGGTACGTTGAATGATATCCGTGATGAACAGGACCCGGCATCAAGCGTAACCTGAAGATTGGTAATCTTGGCATAGAAGGCCGCCATATTCAGGGTTACATTGTCAGTTTTGACCTTGACCCCGGCCTCATAGTTCCACAGTGTTTCATCTTTATAGGACTGAAAGCCGCCAAATACAAGCAGGTCCTGAGCCGTGCAAAGTCCGGTATTGAGGACATCATTCACCCCGCCGAGACGGAAGCCCTTGGAAATCTGGGCATTGACCGTCACGCTGTCATTGACCTCATAGCTTGCGAGGAAGCGCGGGGTAAAACCGTTGGATGATGTCTTGTCAATCTGATTGACCACGCCGCCGGCGAACAGGCCGACCTGGGTCAGACTACGGGTTTCCTTGAAGTCATAATAACGTCCGCCTGCCGTCAGATGAAGGGCATCCGTCACGTCATAGGTTGCTTCACCAAAAGCCGCAATCTCTTTCAGAGTGAAAGGAAGCTGGGAAAAGAACGGCGAATCAACCGGCGCAATGCCAAGACCAACCGCTGCCGATGTTCCGGCCCCCAAAACCGCGTCCGTAACGGCATCATAACCCGGGGTCGGCAAGACCTGCTGATATTTACGGGTGACATGGGAATAGAACCCGCCGACAAGCCACTGGAACGGTCCGTCCCCGTTGGAGCTTAACCGCGCTTCCTCGGTATATTGATTAACCTTTGTCGTATCGCGCAGATTGGAGGGCAGCAAAACAGCGGAATCAGGATAGCCGAGATCGACCGAGACACTGCCGGTCAGGGCACTGGCATCACGACTGACCAGAATATCCCGGTAGGTGTAGCTCGAAACCGAGGTGAAATCAACGGTGTCAAAATTAACCTCAACCGTCGTATCAGCAATCAGGGTTTTATCCTTAAACTGTTCTCTCAACAACAGAAATTGCTGCCGTGGCTTGAACGTCACCGGTGTGCGGGTGGTGGTAAAGGGGTTGGCATACAGGTTGAAGACTTCCTGGCGGTTATTGCCGTCCATATTGATTTTCTGATACAGTATCCGAGGGGTGATTTTTACATTCTCGGTTGGTTCGAACAACAGCGAGATACGCCCGCCTGACCGGGTGCCGCTATTGACATTCTGGTCAATCTTGCCACCGGGACGCAGGGCATCAATAAATCCGGCATATTCGGTATGGTAGCCAACAATACGCAGGGCCGCCTTGTCTTCGGCAACCGGGATATTGACCATCCCCTTGATATGGCCGCCGGTGCCGCCGCTGTCGATAACATTGATGTCGCCCTCGACACTGCCGGACAGGCCGTCAAGATTCGGCTGGTTGGTGATATAGCGGATGGTACCGCCCTCGGACCCGGACCCGAACAGGGTACCCTGTGGTCCGCGCAGGACTTCAACCCGGTTAAGGTCGTAAAGGTCAATATCGGGCGTAAACAGCGACAGGGAGATCACGGATTCATCAAGATAAACCCCGACCTGTTCCTTGACCCCCGGCTGGTCACGGACAATCTGTCCGGCGGAAACCCCGCGAATGGCGACCTGACTTTGTCCCGGGCCAAGATTCTGGATCATCAATCCGGCAACGTTGCGTGCGACATCCTCAAGGTTGGTCGCCCCGCTGCGCTGCATGTCTGTCTGGGTCTGGGCATTGATGGAAAAGGGAACATCCTGAATGGTGGAGGCCCGTTTGGTCGCGGTCACGACAATTTCATCAAAGGCAAATTTTTCATCCTTGCCCTCTTCCGCCTGCGCCATGGCAGCCAGAATAATGCTGGACCCGAGTGCCGTCCCGGCAAGCGCGATAAGTTTTTTAGATGCTTTCATGGATTCATTTCCTCACAGTTTATAGCTTTAAAACAGTTCCCTGTTTCAAACTTCATTGTTGATACACGCAAAAAACGCATGCATTGACCTAGAGGCAGACAGCATGGAAAATCCCCCACCCACCGGGTAAATTTTTGTATAATTGCCAAATTGTAATTATCGTAACGGGCTGTTTTCTTGACTATTGCGTTAATCCCGTGTTAGGACCAAAATGACAGGGAGTGACGCAATCAATAAATATTGAAGACTGTTCATGGCAGGAAACAACAGCAAACAATCTATTTTTCTCGCTTATCAGGAGACCCAGGGGTTTCTGCGCAGATATTTGCGGCGTTTTTATAAGAACCCGCAGGATATAGAAGACGCCATGCAGGAAGGTTTTCTCAAAAGTTTTGAAATCGAGAAAAAACAGAATATCACCACGCCTTCGGCCTATCTTTTCCGGACCATCCGGAATTTCGCCTGTCGGGATTTAAGAAAAAAATCACGCCTGAAAATAATAGGGATAGAGGATATTGACCTCCCCAGCCTCACTATTGACAGGAGAGCGATTGAAAACAGCCTTGAGTCCCGGCAGAATTTATCCATTTTCTGCGCGGCGGCTGATCTGTTGCCGGAACAGTGCCGCAAGGCATTCCTGCTCCGGAAAGTATATGGTTTCTCCCAAAAGGAAATAGCCGCAATGATGGGCATTTCGGTAAGCACGGTCGAGAAGCATCTGGCCAAGGCTGTGCGGCGGGTTATCGATTATATGGACCAGAATGGTGATGATATTTTTTCCGGCCGGACCACGCCGGAAAAACAGACAGGCAGTAGGGATAGTTAAGTTAAGTCATGGGTGACGTCGTAAATATCGGTGATTCAGAAAGTCCGTCTATGGAAGAGATTGACTGGGTGATCAAACTCGACGGGCAGAGACTGTCTGCGGAGGAATTTGCCCGGTTCAGAGCCTGGTATGGCGAGACTCCATCCCGGGCCGAAAATTTTTCCAGGATTGCCGCCGTCTGGCGCGATCTCGATATGCTGTCAGAGGTGCCAATGCTGCCCGCTGACGGCGCAGGAAAAAGCCGGCGGCAGACATTGTCCCGCCTGCTTCGCCCGGCTGTTCTGCGGCCCCGGATTTTAACTATGGTTGCCGTGCTGATAGTTGCCGCCATGACAACGATGCTCTTCAATCAGGGACAGGAGAAATTTATTCCTGTCATTCACAGCTCCGCCGTCGGGGCCAGAAAAACCGTTGATCTGGCCGATGGCTCAAGGGTCATCCTCAACACCGGAAGCCGGATTGAGGTCCAGTTTACCCCGAGCCGCAGGATTCTTCGGCTGATGAAGGGGGAGGCCTATTTTACGGTTGCCCATAACAAATCACGCCCGTTCGAGGTATATGCCGGCACCAATATTATCCGCGCCGTCGGCACCGCATTCGCAGTGGAGCTTAAACCCACACTGGTGGAGGTCACCGTCACCGAAGGACAGGTGCAACTGGCAACGCTGGACAATAGTAACGGCAGTACAATGCATGAAATTCCGCTGGCGCTGGTCCGTTCCGGCCAGAATGCCGAAATCTCCGACCGGATTAAATCAATCACCTCAATTGATCAGCAGGAAATTGACCGTCGGCTGGCCTGGAAAACAGGCGGTCTGATCTTCAGGGGCGAGGCGCTGGAAGACGTCATCCGCGAGATCAGCCGCTATACCACAACAAAAATTGTCATTTCAGACCCGGCAATTCGCAAAATAAAAATTGGCGGCTATTTCAAGACCAGTGAAACAGATGCCATGTTTCAGGCGCTGGAAACCAGTTTCGGGGTGACAGTCCGGCATGTCGGACAGAATCTGGTCTATTTATCCGGAGCATCAGACAAATAATGTGCATCTTGATTCAGGACAGATTTTACCTGAATGATATGGAGACAAAACACATTGTCAAGCGGGTATGATTTATCAAAATCACTAAAAAAAATAATCCTGCTCGCAGCATTGCTGTTCCTGTCCGGGCAGAATATTATCGCACAGGACCGGGATAAATTATTCCTGCTGGATATTGCCGCTGCGCCGGCCCGTCTGGCCATGACCCGACTGGCCGAAAAAACCAATAACCAGCTTTTATTTCCCTATGATCTGGTGAAAGGGATCACCACCAACCCCGTCAGGGGCCGGTTCAGTTTCCGCCAGGCGCTCGCCCTGATGCTCAAAGGCACCCCGTTATCCATTTCCTCCGGCAAGAATACTCCTGTCACGGTCTCGCTTTCCCCTCATCCGCTGACTGCGCCACAGCAGCATGACAGCAGCACTTCCCCGCAAGCCATGCGGCCCCTGATTGAGGAAATTTCTGTCACGGCCCGGAAACGGCTCGAATCAATTCGTGATGTGCCCTTTTCCATTGCCGCGAAAACCTCTGATGCCATTTTCCTGTCCAGCGCCCGGAATTTTGCCGATCTGGCTCGCGGGGTGAGCAGCCTGAGCTTTGCCGACCTTGGCCCCGGACAGAGCCAGATAGCCATCCGGGGCATCTCCGCCGGGCAGATTTTCCGCGATCAGCCGGGGGTCAAGGAGCAGGTCGGAATCTATCTCGATGAATCGGTGATCTCCATGGCGCTTTTCACCCCGGATCTTGATTTTTTTGATTTTGACCGGGTCGAGATTCTGCGCGGGCCACAGGGAACCCTGTATGGTTCAGGCTCTCTTTCCGGCACGGTTCGCTATATTTCCACCCCCCCGGACCTGCTTGAGACCCGCATGATTACCGAGGCCGGGCTGATGGCAGCCGATGGCGGTGACGTGGCAGGCAATCTGAAGATGGCCGTCAATCTGCCGCTTGCAAAAGAAAAAGCCGCCGTCCGGCTGGTCGGCTATTATAATGACCTGATCGGCTATGTGGATGCCCTTATGCCGAAAGGAAAGATCATCAGGAATGTCAATAACGGTCAGAAATATGGCGGGCGTATTGCCCTGACCGTCACGCCGACGGAGGATTTTACCCTCACCCCGCGCATGGTATTTCAGAATATAAACACCAACGGCTTTCCCCGGGTGGATATTTTCAATGTCGTTGCCAACCCCTATACCACAAGCCGGCCCAGAGTCACCCTGAAGGACAATCAGCAATTCATTCAACTGCGCGAAGGGCTGAATGATAAATTCCTGCTGGCTGACATGCTGGCAAAATACCGCATCGCTGGCCTGCAACTGACCTCTATCACCTCTTATATCAATCGGGATATTACCGTTCGTCGCGATGCGGGACAAATCACCAGCAGTACACTCGCCCAACCGACGGCCTTTAACCTCACCGGGCCGGTGCTTGACCTTGACGCGCCACTGGTTGACCAGACAAATCTTGTAAAATACAGTCAGGAAATCCGCCTTCATTCCACGGAAAAAGGCCCTTTCCAATATGTCATCGGGGCATTTTATACCACATCCAACCGCAAATATGGCCAGACCCTGCAGGTTCAGGGCTTTGAGGATTTAACCGGCCTGACAACCACCCGCTTTCTTGACCGCAAGGATATTCTGTTTTTCTCCCGATATAATATCAATTTCAGGCAATGGGCCTTTTTTGGCGAATCCACCTATGCCCTGACCGACCGCCTGAAGATTACCGGTGGCGCCCGCTGGTTTGAATTCCGTGAAAGCCGCAATATAAAACTGGATGGCCTGTTTCCGGTGGCAACCGGTCAGGCCGGGTCAACGGCAAAAACCGTCAGCCGGGGCGTCACCCCGCGCTTTATCATCGCCTATAAGGCGGCAGATAATATTCAGCTGACCGCGCAGATTGCCAAGGGCTTTCGTCTGGGGGGGATCAATGACCCCCTGAACAGGCCGCTTTGTTCAGAAGAGGATTTCAAAACCTTTGGCAACCGGCAGATATTCAAGAATGAAGAATTATGGAATTATGAACTCGGGCTTAAATCATCCTTTTATGACGGGAAAGTAACCTTTGATACCGCCTTTTATTATGCCGATATCAAGAATCTCCAGGCAACGATTGATGCCGGGGGCTGTTCATCACGGGTTATTTTCAATGTCCCGCGCGCCCGCAGTATCGGCGTTGAGACGGAATTATTTCTGCGGCCCCATCCCGATGTGGATATTTCTTTTTCAGCCTCCCTGCAGGAGGCCACCATCCGGTCATCATTATTATCCCGAAATCCTGCGTCACCAGATGTGTTAAGCGGAATCAGGCAGGGAAACCGTTTGCCGACATCCCCGACCTTTCAGGCCTCGGCACAGGTCAGCTATTACTGGACCGTCACAACAGGCTGGAGCGGCTTTACCGCCTTGAACCTTCAATATGTCGGGCCATCCTTCAGCCAGATTGGCGATCAGGTGCCGGGCTTTGGCACGGTTGATCTGACGCTGACCAATCTGGGGAATCCTGACGTAAATATATTTCAGTTCAATCCGAGACTGCCGGGATATAAATCGGCCAATATCAAAATCGGTCTGCGCCGGGACCATCTTGAGCTGTCGTTGTTTGTCAATAATCTGCTGGACGAAACCATCCGCACCTCCCTTGACCGGGAAAGAGGCGGAATAGCCAGGGTGGGCTATACCATTGGCACGCCCCGTACATTCGGCTTTACCCTGAAGAGTGACTTCTGATTATCGCGGGTAATTATCGCTGGCTCCGGCTGATCCAGCCGCCACCAAGCACCCGGTCATTGCGGTAAAATACCGCCGCCTGCCCCGGTGACACACCCTGCTCGGGCTGATGCAGGCGGACAAGGGCTGTGCTATCCTCTTCTGCCGGAAACAGGGTTGCCGCCACCGGTGGCCGGGTGGAACGGACCCTGACCGCTATCTCAAGCCCCCCGGCTGGAATGGCCTCACACCCCAGCCAGTTGACCTCCCTGAGAAAAATTTCTGTAATCCCGAGCGCCTCTTTCGGGCCGACAATGACCTGCCGCCTGTCCGGGTCGAGGCGAATGACATAGAGCGGCTCCCGCCCGCCGATGCCAAGCCCCTTGCGCTGGCCGATGGTGTAATGAATGATCCCCTGATGGCGACCAAGGATGCTGCCGTCGATATGGACAATATCGCCAGCCTCCGCAGCCCCGGGCCGCAGACGTTCGATGATATCGGCATATTTCCCCTCGGGCACAAAGCAGATATCCTGGCTGTCCGGCTTGTCGGCGACCTCAAGGCCATATTTCTCCGCGAGCTTCCTGACGTCATCCTTGGGCATATCACCGAGCGGAAAACGCAGATAGTCAAGCTGCTCGCGCGTAGTGGCAAACAGGAAATAGCTCTGGTCCCGGCCCTGGTCCCGGGCGCGATACATTTCGTCATAATGACCCGCTTTCTGCCGGACATAATGGCCGGTGGCCAGCGCATCGGCATTCAGGTCACGGGCGGTCTTCAGCAGGTCATTGAATTTCACCTCCTGATTACAGCGCACGCAGGGGATCGGGGTTTCGCCACGGATATAGCTGTCGGCAAAGTCAGACATCACCTTGTCCTGAAAGCGGCTTTCATAATCCAGCACATAATGGGGGATACCGATGGCCTCGGCGACCCTTCGTGCATCATGAATATCCTGACCGGCGCAGCAGGCCCCTTTTTTCTGAACCGCAATCCCGTGATCATAGAGCTGCAACGTGATTCCAACCACGTCATAGCCCTCATCCTTCAGCAGTGCGGCCACCACCGAACTGTCAACCCCGCCCGACATCGCCACCACCACCCGGGTATCCGCCACTGCCCTGGCAAATCCCAGTGAATTCACCTCGGGAATATCTGCAATATTTTCACTCATGGGGGCGAAATATAGCATATCCTGACTAACTGCAAGAGAAGAATATCCATTATTTCACCCCCTCTCTCACAATGACAGGGCCTGAAAGGTCAGGCGTTTTTTCCTGCCCTTGATAATACGGATCAAACGGTCATTGGCATGGTCGATCAGAAAACGCGGCTTTTTACCGTAAATATCCTGCCGGGCCATCACCTTGCCATCTTTCCTGTTGATGCCGAGCAGGGACAGGACCACCCGGCTGTGCCTGCCGGAACCGATATTCAGTTCGGTCAGGAAATAGGACCGGCCCCGGGCGCTGTAAGGCGGCAGACGGCCCTTGCCCAACAGGGTCCTGTCCCCGGGGTTGGTGGCGCTGAAGATCACCGACCACTGGGTCAGCATCACCCGGGGGTCAAAGGTCATGATATGATGCTGGCCGCGCAGGACAATCTCCTCGCCCTTTTCACGGATTTCTATCGGCAGATCACCTATATTCAGGCTGCATCCGCCGCCACCGATACTGCCGCCC
>JALUWZ010000062.1 GCA_027019205.1 Emcibacter sp. | reverse complement strand
GCCTTTGCCAAAAGACACAAGACCCTTTCCGACATACGGGCCGAACTGAGGAAAAACACAGCCGCCTATCAGAAGGATATTGCCGACGGAACGGCCAAAGAAACCATGCTGGCCGAGCTTGAACAACAATCCCACGTCCTCAAGATATTGGAAAAAGACCTGAGAATAGCCTATCCCCGCTGGTCCCAGAGCGAAAACCTGCCTATTGCATCCCGCAAAGAGGCCCAGAATAAACTGGCCAGGAATGAAACTATTTTGCTGACCCTGAATACATTACATTATGTTTACAGCATCGCCCTGACCAGACAGCGGATCACCTTTGACCGGACCAAAATTCATCAGGTGGATGTCAGGGCGAAGATCAGCAGTATTCGTCGTAGCCTCTCTCAAAACCCGCTCCTGATGCAGACCAAAGACAAAAAAGATCCCGACTTTGATCTCAAGAGTTCATATGATCTATATCAGATTATTTTCAGCCGCAAAATCAGAAAGACCATGGGCAAAACGCACCATCTTTTTATGATATCCAATGCCACTTTTTCATCCCTGCCCTTTTCTCTGCTGGTGACAAAAAAAACGGTTGGCCGCAACAAGACCAAAAAACTTAAAAAAGCAAAATGGCTCATCCGGGATATGGCCATACAACGGTTGGCCTCTATCGGCACATTCAGGGCTGTCTCCGAACGGGATACGACCGGCAAACAACAGATGTTCATTGGAATCGGTGCCCCCAGCCTGTTGAAAGATAACGCCGCCGTTTCGAAAATGTCGGATGGCTCATACAGAAACGGTCGAACCAATAGGGTCGCCCTCAAGTCTTTGCCTGCCCTGCCCGGCGCCCAGGCGGAGCTGGACCAGATCGATGATTTTTTTGGCAAAGAAAAATCACTACTCTTCACCGGAAAGACCGCCACTGAACGCGCCATCAAGCAAATAGATTTTGATGATGCGTATCTTGTGGTCTTTGCCACCCATGGGTTGATTGGCGAGCAGTTCGGCACTCTCACGGAGCCGGCACTGGTCTTAACCCCGCCAGACAAGGCCACGGGACAGGATGACGGGCTGTTAACCGCCTCCGAAATATCACTGATGAGTATACCCGCCAAATGGGTGATCCTGTCCGCCTGTAACACGGCAGCGGGAAACCGGGTTGGGGCCGCCGGCTTCACCGGTCTTGGCCGGGCCTTTATCTATGCGGGGGCAAAGGCGGTTTTATTGTCCCATTGGCCCATACGAGATGACATCGCGGGCCGGATTTCCACAGGGAGCATAGCCTATGCCAGAACCGCCAAAGACAAGGCCGAGGCCCTGCGTCTGGCCATATTGGACATTATGAAAGATCGCAGGCTTGAGTATGGCTATCACCCGCTTCTCTGGGCCCCGTTCGAGCTTCTGGAACGCTAGAACATAAAATATAACCCCAAAACAAGCCCGGAAAAAAGGCCGGATATGAAGATGACGGTTGTTAAGTGGTTCATGGCATTCACAGATCATCTTCCGTAAAATCAGACAGACAATGGCGAAATATCCTGGCGGCAATCTCCAGACTGCTGTGGACCCCCATTTTTTCCCTGAGCTGACGCAATTGGGACCGTACCGTATCAATGGAAACCTGTCTGATCTCGGCTATTTTCACTGTGGTCGTTCCCTCGGCAATCAACTGGGCAATCATCGACTCTGCGGTTGACAAGCCATATCTGTCGCACAAACTGTCCATTGATTGTTCCAAACGAGATGACATGGTGACGACCTCCGATGCCAAAAGGGTGATATTCTGATCAAACCCCCGGTCAATAACCTGTAAATTGATTTTCTTTTGCCTATTGTTCGAGAGATTTACACTGATCATATCCTCATCGAATTTACCGGATAGCAACCGTTGAAGTTTATAGCGGTTTTCAAAACTGAGCGTGCGCAACATGCCACCGCCAAGAGCCATATTGCCAGAAGGCAAAAGATCCCTGAACAGGTCATTGGACCATATGATCTTCAATTCCCGGTTTAGAATACAAAGCGCAAAGGGCAACGCATGACAGGCACCATCCGAATAACTGCGATAATGCTGATGGTCATAAGCCGGGCTTTCTGTGCGATAGGTCATATTTCATTCTCCGTAACGCTGTTCGGTTACAGATTATCCAAAGGCCGGTAAAATGATTAATGACAAAAGCTGTTAGAATCCCCTTCCCGGAAAACTAACAGTATTTGTCACGAAAAACGGGGGATATTTAAGAACCCATCCCCCAATCAGGGGACGAAACCCTGGCTAATTTGTGATCAGATAATAATGATCTTTCTGGCTACCAGTATTTTTTATCTCAATTCGGTAGGGTCCGGTCCAGGCAGGAAACCATTTGCAGGTAACATTTTTTTTGATATTTTTATGATGACAAACAGTCTTTCCATCCGCCTCATCGGCCATGATCTTAATATCAAAGGCAGAAGACTGCCCAAGGCGCAGAGACACCTCTGCTGCCCGGGTTGCGTAAAAAATTTCCCGAAATATGATCTTGCCCGCCGAAACCAGGGACCCATTCCGGTAGGCCGGGCCAACGATGCGCCCCCGGTTGGGAATATCAGTTTCCACACCGGATTGAGCGGAAATTTTGTCCGCTTCCTGTTGCCATACATCGGCCAGATTTTGACTGCCGTCTTCCGCCGGATAAGCGCCCGACGCCCTGAGCAGCATTGCCGCCGTCCTCAGCTTGGTGGCATCCTGATCTCGTCGGCCCTCCTCGGCAGAATCAATAGCCCGTATTACAAGGGAATCGCCTTGTGGATTTTGCCGCACCATACTGCATCCGGCAATCAAAAGCACCAACAGCAAGATACTGACAGGGTACCGTCCTATATGTATAAAAATTTTCATAACGAACAAATAGTACAATTTCTTGCAAAAATAGTAAATACTGGCAAAAATAGTAAATACTGGAAAAATAAAAAGCTGTGCTAACTCTGTTACGGAAATTATTACCCCCATGAAAGCTCTGTGTCTGGAAGATGATACCGTTATCGCCGACCATATTATTGGCCTGTTACAGTCCTCCGGCTGGCAGGTCACTGCGTCCCGCAGCCTTGCCGCCGCAACCAGGGCCATCACGAATGAGGATTTTGACCTTCTGGTTCTGGACCGGATACTCCCTGACGGGGATAGTTTGGGATTTTTAAGACAACTCCGGCAAAATAATGTCCAGACCCCGGCAATTATCCTGACCGCACTGGGCCGTACCGAAGATAAGATTGACGGCTATGATTCCGGTGCCGACGATTATCTGCCCAAACCGTTCGAGGCCGCTGAATTCAATGCTCGCATCAAAGCCCTGCTCCGGCGGGCGGCCTACGGCGAACAGAAAGACATGCTCAAAATTGGCCTGTTGGAGCTGCGGACCAAAGCCCGCACCGTGTTCCACGGCGAAAATTTCATTGACCTCAGCCCAAAAGAATTTGAACTTCTGCATTATTTCATGGCCCGGGAGAATGACATTATCACCCGGGATATGCTGCTGAAGGATGTATGGGGCCTGAGCTTTGATCCGGGGACGAATGTCATAGATGTCAATATCGGGCGGCTGCGCAAAAGAATTCAACAAGGCGGGGATAGCGTCCAACTGATCACCGTTCGGGGCATTGGATTCAAACTGGAAGAAAAGGGCTCGGATTGAACATCTTTCGTACCAGCTTTGCTCGCCTGACCCTTGTCTATATGGCCGCAATTACGATGGTCGGGACAGGAATATTATATTGGTCCTATGATGCGTTTCTGGAACAATCGCGGGATAATATCAACCATCTTGTTGATACGGATATGGCCGGGCTGGTGTCACGCTATTATGATAGCGGGGATATGGAGCTTGTCCGGCATATCTCATCTGCCCTGGAGTTGACGTCCCTTGAAAATCCCCGGCAGGTTTATCTGTTTCTTTCGCCCGAAGGCAAAAAACTGGCCGGAAACCTGCAGAGTTGGCCCAAGGGTATCCTGCCTGATGCCAGCCTGAAATTGCTAACCGTCTCAACAGCCCCCGAGCCTCAAAGTATTTTCGCCAAAGCAACCCTGCTGTCCGATGGCTACAGAATACTGGTTGGCCGGGACGCCGGGGCCTATCATACTCTTCAGCACCGCCTGTTCAATAATCTTTTGATTGGTTTTGGCCTCTTTCTGATCACAGGGCTTGGAATTGGTTTACTCACGGCCCGGGCCTTTCTGCGCCGGATTAACGGGCTTAATCGGCTCTGTCAGGATGTGGAGAATGGCGACTTTTCCGTCCGCGCGCCCCTCTGGAAAAGACGGGACGAGATTGATATATTGGGCCGGGGGCTTAATGGGATGCTGGACCGGATTTCGGCTTTGCTGACCCTGCATAAGCAAACCGCCGACAATATTGCCCATGAGATTCGCTCCCCCCTGATGCGTCTGAATGCCATCATTGAGCAGGGGGAGAAGAAGAAAGATATTACCGCCGACAGTGCCGACCTCGCCCGCCGTCAAATAGAGGATAGTGTCACTCTGCTGGATAAACTCCTGGATATTTCCCGTATTGAGGCCACTGAAAAAGACAGGTCATCCTTTACAGACATCAATTTCAGCCGGTTGCTTGAAAATATTGCCGAACTCTATGTCCCGTTGGCGGAGGAAAAATCGCTTGATTTTTCTGTTATCACAGAGGATAACATCCATATTTCAGGCTTGGAACAAAATCTGTCCCGCCTATGCGCCAACCTGATCGATAATGCCCTGAAATTCGCCCGGACAAAGGTCGACCTGACCCTCAAAAAAAACGGTGACAAATTTATCCTGTCGATCCGTGACGATGGCCCCGGCATTGACCCACATATACAGGACCGCATATTCGAGCGCTTCACCAAGGGGAATAATGAACATCAGACCGGCACAGGGCTGGGGCTGGCACTGGTAAAGGCTATTGCCGACCAACACAAGATGACCATTGATATTGCAGGCGCTTCAACGGGCACAACCCTTACATTGACACCATATTCTCTTTAGGTTGCCATAACGCCTTATGCCGGACTTTCTCCACAAACGCATTTGATCAGATTTAATTTACGGCCTCAAAACCCTCAATGGCTATAAAAAATATATTCCCGGCCCCCTGTCAGAATTCTTTACAGGTTTATTGATCGTCTTTTTAGTTGAAAAATATTTCTATCCCGTAAAAATAATGGTTTGTCTTTTTTCATACCTTATTTGAGGTATGAAAAAAACTTTACACATTCCTATACTGACCTTCATCATTTGGTCTAAAACCATGGATTTTTGCTATTTTTCATAACTGGCACGGCACTTGCCCGGTAGGGTTATGTTTTCCGCAAAACCAACCGGGGGCAACTTTCAAGCCCCTCATACATAAATGAATACAGGAGTTTAGTATGTTTATTAAAGAATTATATTTATCATTACTGGTCAGTCTGGGTCTGTCCTCTGGCGCAATGGCCGGGCCGATCATTAATCCGCTGGCAGCAGATTTACCGTCGGCCAGCTATACCGCTTCTTCAACCTACCTGCCGGGAACCAGCACTTATCTGGCTGAAAATGCCTTTAACGGTACGGGATACTGGAATGCCGGCAATTATGGCTGGGCCTGGATACAAGCGGATATGGGGTCCATTCAAACCATTTCCGAGGTTAAAATACAGACGGCACAATCCCCGAATGGCGTGACTCAACATCAGATATTTCTTTCTGATACCTTCATTGGTGCCGGTTACGGTGTTTTATCCCCGATTTATAGCCATTCCGGATTTACCACGCACGGCACTATTCTGGATGCTGTTTTCAGCACCCCGCAAACCGGGCGTTTCCTGCAAATCCTCAGCCACGGCGGACCAAGCTGGACCGCACAGGGAGATGTTAATGGTCGTATAAACTGGATACAGCCACAGGTTCTAACAACCAGCGGCGGCGGCAGCACAAATGTGCCCGAACCTGATATGATGTTGCTCCTGACTTTTGCCCTGACGGGTATTGGTTATGCCCGCAGAAGGAAAATAGCCCAATCCGTAACATCATAACTTTCACGATACAGGTTCAGCGTTTCTTGTTTTGCCCTCTTTGTTTTTATCCTTTTATACAAAACAATAAAAATCAAATAACGCTGAGCCGAACATTTTATTACAAACGTCTCATTTCCGACAAAAACTATAATAGGGCACTCCCTCTTGTCCCGGAGAACATCTCCCTCCTGAAAAAAGGATTAAAAGAGCTGTTGGTCTCATTCCGTCAGAAGGCCCATCTTGCATGGCCGGTGAGGCTGTGGGTGCGGTAGTCTTTATTGAACAGCAGTCCCTGATACTCAAGAGAGAAGCTCAAACTGCCATCGCGCTCAATCACCAGCCCGGCATTGAGGGCAAGGCCGCCCCGGCTATAGTCATCGGTCGGGATAAGGAAGCTGTCGTCCGGGCCGCCAAGGAAGCGGGCGGCAAGGATCGGGGCGGTCTGGTTCAGGACATAATTCCATGCCGCGCTCAGATGGGGCATGACCATCCCCCAGCCGGTCTTGTAGGCCATCTCTCCGCGCAGGCCGATCTGGCCGGTAGTAAATTTCTCAACCCCGCTGCCAACAATCAGTGAAGCATCACCGCCACCACTCTCCTGCGTGCGATCAAGCTTAACCCGGCTGTAGCGAATTTCGCCAAACGGGCCTACCCTGCCGCCGTCAATATCAATGGCGTAAGCCACCCGCCCCGTGGCGGTGAAATAAGTGCCGTCCTTGCTGCCCCTGGCGGTGAAACCCTGACCCGGAATGGTGACAATCCGCCGGTAATCATTGCTTACCCAGCCGTAAGACACCGCCCCGTCCAGCGACAGATTGCTGTCGGTGCGGATCAGACCATAGGCGGAAATGCCGTAGGTCGTCGTGTCCACCGTCCCCCGGCCAAGGTCAATGGTCCCGTTCAGGGTCGAGGCGGAGCCTGCAATGCCCACGGTCCAGCCCTGTTGCGCATTGCTGTAATCCATGCCGATGGTCGCCGCCGCGCCGTCATAGTCAAAGCCGGTCTGGTTCCGGGTCGCATCATAGCTGCCAAATTCATATGACCCGGCGACAAAGACGCCCATGCCATCGCCGGAAGAGAGGGCAGCGGAGCCGGAGCCATTATCGGCAAGGCTTTTGGCAAAGCCCATAAAGTCACCGACGTCATTCAGGATCATCATATGGTTATTCTGCCCATAGCTCATGGCGATCAGGCTGTTGGGGGCGAAAGAGCTTTGGGCCACAGGAAGCGGCTCACTCGCCACGGTCCAGATCAGGCTGTCGAAATGGCGGCCAATCTGATTATGGCCGGCATCGGACCCGACGCGGCTCATGGCGAACAGGGACGAGGCAAAGCTTAGTGAGGCCTGCTCCAGCGCATCCCGCTTGGCCGCCACCGTCGCCAGATCATCAATGGCGAGGGCAAAGTCAAGCAGACCGTCGGTCGCCGTGCCGGTAGAAGCCCCGTCAAGAGCGCCCGCCACCCTATTCTGACCCGACGTCAACTGACTGCCAAGATCAAGCAGGGTGGAGCCGAAGATGGTGAGCAGCTGAAAGCCGTTGCCCGTCCCCGACGGGGCAAAACTGAACCGCAGGCCGTTGGGGGCATTGGTGAAGCTCAACAGATTATCAAGATCGGCCCCGGTCGGCAGGATAAAGTCATCGGCGACCACAATATCAAAGCTGCTGCGGCCCCTGGGGATAAACACCTGGCCGTCGCCGTCAAGGTCAAGCAGGGTGACCTTGATGCTGCTCCCCGCCTCAAAGGTCGCGGTGCCATTGACAATCAGCTGATCATATTCCGTCCCGGCCCCGAACCCGCCAATCTCAATCGCCAAAACCCCGGTCGAGGTCTGGGTATAGTCGCCATTGATGGTGATGGTGCCGGGAGAGAAACCGGGAGATGCAAAACCACTCAATATGGTTTCACCATTCACCGTACCAATTCCGGATATAAAACTATCATTGTCAATAACCAGCCCATTCGGTCCACCAATATTGACGCGTGATCCAACCAGAACCAACCCGCCGACCTCCAAAATCAAATCTCCAGAAACATTTAGTTCCATTGCATCAAGTCGAAGTATTGATGGCGCTGATTCACTCTCAACAAGAAATTGACGCCATGACCGATAGCCCTCCTCTGAAGCGTAAAGCTCTTCAGTATAAGCTTGGACTAGCATCTCTTCAAATATAATTCTGTCCCTGCTTGTTCCCTTGAGTTTAAGGTTTCCACTGACATTGGGAAGATTATTGAGTTTGGAACCAGCACTAAGCTCGACATATGAATCATTGATAAAATGGATGGCGGCATCAGGCATCCCACTATCTGGATCACCCAGTAAAATAGTTGCATTTTTATCCAGTCGCAAGGCTATTCCACTAATTTGTGCACCGGCAAAGGCCCTTGCTCCCAGATTGCTCGCTGATTTGGTAATGCGAAGAGTGCTATCGGCCTCGGCCTTAATAAGGCCTTTTCCAAACACGGACAACGCCATATCAATTAAATTGGTTGTATCCGCTTTAGCAAACAATATACCCCCACCCCACAAAGTCAGAAAACTTTCTCTATCATCGAAAGGTTCAGAAAAATTTGAAACCAACTCGTGACCATTTATTTCATATATGCCCTGAATAGCAATGTTAGTTCTCTCGCCAATCTCCAGATCAACATTTTGACGAAGTAGTCCATTTGAATTAATTTCAATATCAGATTTCAAAAACAAAAATGGGTCGGAACCAGAAATTGTAAAAATACCTGCGTCCGTTTCTGTATCCCCACCCACACTTATTCTTCCGCCTTCAATCTTTCCACTTAACCATTTGAGTTCTGAGCCTATATTCAATTCACCGCCACTGTCACCATAAATCATAATATCTCTATCAATGATAAATTGACCACCATCCCCAGCCGTGCCCGTGACATTAGTAGTACCAAAAAACATGGATTCGGACAAAGAGCCAAGTGGGTCGCGTAGAATAAATTTACTCCCGGCAGAAAGATTTATATTGGATACAGCACCGCTTGAACTGAGGCCATCGCCCGAATTAAACAGGGCTTCTCCCTGAACAGTCAGATTTCCCTTGCGGACCTCAATATTGCCGCCATTATTTGATAATTTAACTCCACTACCGATAACGGCATCCCCGGCACCAACCTTGATCAGACGGGCACCCGGCCCGGAATTTTTTAATTCCACATTAGACCGGGTATTAACTGATTTAATATATGCCGTCCCGTCAATGGTAAAATTATTACGGTTGTCTATTCTGCCGTTATCATCCAAAAGCAAGCCTGCTGAAATGAATGTCTTGCCATCATTGACAAGGGTGGCGTTCAATGTACGGGTATCTATGGAATCTCCCTGAATAGACAGATTGGCATTGGCGTGATTCTTTACTATAGCCCCGGTAATCTTGCCTCCGGTAAAAGACATATCGCCAAAATTATCTATTATCCCTGTACCGGATGTAACCTCGAACATGCTATTTCCGGTGATTTTAAATCCGCCATCAAGGCGATAGTCAAAAATTCCACCATCTGTTTTCATACTATTGGTAATCGTGCCGGAGTCGAATAATACAAGACTGTCAAAGACCACGTCACCTCTACCCGAAAAAACAGTTTCGCCGCTAAAGCCACCTGTACTTTCGTTAATGTCCAGTTTCGCACCATTCGTGACATCAACTTTGCCACCATCTTCAAATGAAAATACACTGCTTTTAAATGCTAATATACCGGTTTCCACCATGATGGTGTCGTTATTGACAAATTCCAGAGAAGTCGATATTTCAACCGTACTGCCAATAGTCGATGTTCCGATGCCGATTTTCTTGAATGTGCCATTATTGGTAAAGGTGACCAAACCATCATCAACCAACAAATCAGCGTTATCAACCAGCATAAAGATGCCTTCATTGCCAAAGTCAGCATTAATTTTACCATTTATCAGCTCAAAGTTACCCTTATTGTTAATCTGCCCGTCACCCGAAATATTGGTGCCGTCTCTAACCTCTACTTTGCCATTATCACCGGTAAAATTAAAACTGTTAATGGTACCGGAACCTATAACAAGCTCGGTACCGGAAAGCTGCAACACGCCAACGCCTTCAGCATCCAATCCCTGCCCAGACATACCAAACGTGGCAATGGTATCTTCTATGATCATCACAGCTCCCATGTTGACCTCAAGCAGACCCGCCCAGTTGGAAGGATCAGTAAATTTCAGAATACCACCATCAACTGTAACGAAACCGCCCGGTTTATTTTCAAAAAAAGCATTGACGGTTGCGGTACTATCAGTTGTTTTCTCGAATATGCCGGAATTTTCAATATGAACACCATCGGTGAAATCGACGATTGAGCCGCTTTCAATCTGGTAAGTCCCGCCTGCCACGATGTCAAGCTTGCCGCCTGCCCCCATCAGATTAAGGGTGCCACCGGTCTGGGTTGCTGTTCCCGACAGCTCCAGCCTTGTTTTCAGGTCGAGGGAGCCGTTGGCGGGTGAGATGGCAAGCCCGGCACCATTATCCACCGTAACCGTCCCCGTCCCGCTGATAATACCATCACTCCAGACATTACCCGTGCCGGTGAGAGACAGGGCGGCATTGATGGTGAGGTCAGCCTTGAGAGCCAAATCCTCTATGCTGGACTGGCCCTCAAGGGTCAGGCTATTACTCACCTCCAGCGAGCCGGTCGCGTTCAGCTTGTTGATATGCACCGCCCGGTCCGAAATCACCACATCCTTGTTTGCAATCGTGACATTTTCGGTCCCCGCCGCATCACCCGGGCTTTTTTCCGCTGGCGTAGAATCAGCCTTGTTATTCCAGTTGCTGTCCGCGCAGCCTGAATGCCAGTTGGTATCGCCGCAGGTCCCGGACCAGATAAAGTCGGTAACCTCAAGCGTGCCACCGGTGAAACGGGCGCGTAATACCGCATTGCTGTTATCCGTAAAGACCACATTGAGCGCGATCCGGTCATTACGGAAAGAGACTGATTTTCCACCCACCGGGGATGATGTTCCAAAGTCAAAGCTCTTAACCGTCCGGTTAACAGCGGGAGCCACCTCAATCACATCACCAACCGCAATGATTTTCTGCAGGGTACCGGTGCTGTCCGCTGCAAAAAGGCCTTCCCTTGGCTGAATATTGCCAGTCGTCAACGTCCGCAGGGAAATGATCAGACTGCCATCCGCGTCAAAGGAAAAATCCGTGCTGGAAAAACTCCATAATTCGCTGCCATCTGACAGAATGCTGCCGGAAATATCCGGGCCGTTACCTGGCGGATTTATATGCTGACTGAGGACAAGCTCAATCATGCCGCCATCTGCGGGGGCCTTCCACAATCCGAATATTTCATCCCCGGTCAAGACAGCATTTGCATCCAGCTGTCTGGCATGGGCGAAAAAATATATATCCCCATCGGGAGAGATCTTGGAATTGCCCAAACGCGGCTTGCCCAGAAATGCCGTGCGTGCGCCTGCCGAGGTCACGTAAAATGAGGATGGATCAGCCAGGGTATATTGAGAAATGACAAGCGCGAGATTACCGCTGGCATCAAAACGCCACAAGGCATCACGCAGAGGATTGCTGTTATCGGGACCGGGATTGGCACCAATGGTCCACAGGGCATGAAACATGCCTTGCCCGCTATCATTGATATATGCGCTTCCGCCAGTGCCCGTGATGATTCCCCGAAACTCGGCACCGGCGACCCCCGCCGGAGCCGGGTCACCATCATGGGCAATCAGGGAAAAACTGTTTGACCCCTGTCCGGGGGACGGGGACAGATATAAAGCCCCGCTGCTATCTGAAAGAAAGGCCGTAAAAATCAGATCATCCTGATTATTCAGTCCCGTCAGTGGAACCCCGTCATCGGAACTGCTGCCAGATATATCAAGGATAGTAACGCCCGGGATACCGGGAGCCTGTGCGTTAAGCAGCGTCGCTGCGTAATCCGTCAGGCCGGTGGTCGGGGTTCCGAACGGGTCACTCCCTACCAGAGTGCCAATAACACGTGTTCCATTGTCATTGACAAATTTTCTAAAAAGATTAATTGACCCTCCTGTTGTCTGGTCGCTGGTCACCAGGGGAGCCAGATTATCAGAACGGTTGCCGGACAGGACAGCGGAAAGATTATCCCGTGATGCCCCAACCGTAATTTCCCCCGACGGGGTGACAAAGAAGCCCGGTTTTGTGGAAAATATTTCCCCGCACGGCGGGACGGTAACGTCACATTCACTGGAAAGGGGGGTAAATTGTGGCAGCACCATACCATCAAGAATTATCGCGGTTGGCGCATTCCCCGTACCGGACCATATGCCGGCAGTAAGGTTGTTGGGCGACCCCGTACCATCATCGGAATAGCCATAAAAGAATACCTTGCCACTATTGTCGATCTGTGGCGGGCCGGGGGTAAAAAAACCGATACCCGGGTCACCCAGAAAAAAGCTGCCGCCCAGCAGGGACTCAGGGTCACCATCCCTGGCGATGACATCAATAGCCACGGTGATTGGCGGCGGAACCTGTGCGGCAACATCTGACAATATGCTTGTCACCACAAGCGCCGTACAGCCCATCAGGCTGCGGGTGAAATAACGTGAAATTGTTAAATTTTTTCCATAATCAACATAATTATTATGCAGCACTCCCATGATCCAAATCCCTCATATTTTTTATTTTGTTGATTTGAACAATTAACGTAACTCCCCCACCCGGGAAAATTCCGGTGGAATCACAAATCAACTGGTCAAATATGGATGTCTGACATGAGTGGCGGCAGGTGCTGTTACCTTATGGCTTACGAGCAAATAACCCCGGATGCAGGACATCTCCCCTGATTTTTTTAATCAAAAAGATGTACTAATATCACGATACTCAGCCGGAATAATATATCATCCTGCCCGCAATGTCACGGGGAATCTCAGGTTAGCCAAAGGGATAACAACTTATTACCAAAGCAGTATAGAGGACATTACGCAATGGCTTAACCTTCTGATGAGTGTTAATTATCCTGCAAAAGTTGACGTGGTCCTGATTGTCTGAACAGTTTGGCAGCGAAGTTAAGATGTATCCTGTTATCATTTATGCTGCCTGTTTCTGTTTCACAGGGGATGGGGAATCCCCATCCCCTGTGAATTTGAGCAAACCTCATGAGGTGTCTGTCCGTCAAGGGAAGAATGGGGGGCCGGATATGATTATAAAAGCTGATCCATTTACCAATTTCCCTTTGAGCGGTAAAGCCGTATTTGAACGCCAGCGTCGGGTTTTTGCCAATGCACCATCTTGCCACTTTCGTGGTGCCTCTACGGTGCCTGAAGGAAAACGCTATAAATTCAGATACTTCACCATGATTTGAGGTTGGCCTGATTGATGCCAAGGGCATTGAACAGTTGGTAGTTATCACCATCGATATATTGAATTTCAAATTCTTAGACTACTTCACCATAGTCATTACGGTGGGTCCGGGCTTTGGCTTCATATTCTTCGTAATTATGGAAGTAGAATCCAGTTGCTGTGGGGTCATACGGCGTCGCGTGGTAATTATTACTGGTCATAATATTTCTCCGCGATGACCAGGAGAAAACTCTCTCTTCCCTGTTAAACCATCACAAAAAATCACTGCTCTTTTGCTCTGACATTCCGTCTCGGGTTTTATGAATTCAGCTTATCTGCAAAATAGTTGCCGTCGAAATAAACATGCGCAAGCGGCGGGAGGGGAAGGATATGAAACCGAACGCCTCATAGAAACGGTATCGCTTTTCCACGGCTTCCACATCTCCGTCATCCAACACATCAAGAATGACCAAAGCAAGGCCGATTTCTTAAGGCAAACCCGGATGCGCGATGATGACCCTGCCGAAGACAAATCAGGTCCAAATTCACATGATCATTTCACAGTTTCCAATTTAAAAAGGTCCCAGGAAGGTCCCGGACAAAACCACGATATAGAAATAGACGGGAAATTGATTGGATAATTTTTCATAGGCATCTAAAATCAATATCTAATATCTGAAATTTTAAAAAAGCCAAAAGTTTCATAACTTATTGAAAAAAAATATAAAATGGTAGCGGGAGAGGGACTTGAACCCCCGACACGCGGATTATGATTCCGCTGCTCTAACCAGCTGAGCTACCCCGCCACAAAAGCAGTCGTCAGGACGAACAAGACATGGTCATTTCTCCGAGGTCAAAGAATATTGGTCTTTTTGCTCGGGGAGTGGTGACCCCTACGGGAATCGAACCCGTGTTTCAGCCGTGAAAGGGCCGCGTCCTAACCGCTAGACGAAGGGGCCATCTTGTTCGGTGTCGTGGTTTTAATTGTTCCCACCCCGTCGGTCAACAGGTTTTTTCGGAAATGACGGTTTTTCCCCTCACCCCGAAACAACCGCCGCATCATCAATAAAAATTTCCGCAGAAACCCTGCCATTCCAGTCATTGCGCCGCAGCGTCCCGGCCACATGAATTTTCCGCCCCCGTGAGGCCAGTATCAACTGTCCCAGCGGCTGGTCCGCCGACCGGAAGGCCATCGCCCGAACCGTGGCCCCATCATCGCCCTGAAGGGTGCATTTCACATGATCCCGGCCCACAATATCGGCATATTTCACCGTGACATTGGCCAGCGCAAAACGCGGCTGGGCATTGCCCTGACCATAGGGTCCGAGCCGGGCGAGCTGATCCACCACCGCCACCGTGACCCCCGAGGCGGTCAGAATACCGTCAAGCTTCAGCGACAGACCGGCCAGGGCCTCATCGACAAGACCGCCCAGTCTTTTTATCAGG
>JALUWZ010000061.1 GCA_027019205.1 Emcibacter sp. | reverse complement strand
TGACTATATGGTTGGGACCATGATTGAATTGCCACGTGCCGCCCTTCAGGCCGGGGAGATTGCCCGTGAAGCCGAATTTTTCAGCTTTGGCACCAATGACCTGACCCAGACCACATTCGGCATCAGCCGCGATGACAGCGCGGGCTTCCTTGACGATTATATCCATGCCGGTATTTTTGAGCAGGACCCCTTTGTCACCCTTGACCAGGAGGGCGTCGGCGAACTGGTGAAAATCGCCGTGGAGCGCGGGCGGGCCACCCGGCCTGAAATCAAGCTCGGCATTTGCGGCGAGCATGGCGGCGATCCGGCCTCGGTCGAATTCTGTCACAATATCGGGCTGAATTATGTCTCCTGCTCCCCTTACCGGGTGCCTATTGCCCGCCTCGCGGCAGCGCAGGCGAAGTTAAAAGAAAGCCTCGCGGCAGCGCAGGCGAAGTTAAAAGAAGGCCTCGCGGCTGCGCAGGCAAAATTGAAGGAATAGTCTATGGAAAAGTCCGTTACCGTTACATGGGCCGGGAAGATGACCTTTATCGGTACGGCCCCGTCCGGCAACTGTGTCACCATGGATGCCGGGCCAAAGAGCGGCGGTCTTGGTCTTGGTCATAGTCCGATGGACCTGCTGCTGATGGGGGCCGGGGGCTGTGCCAGTATTGATGTGGTGCTGATCCTTGAAAAAGGCCGCAATGACATTAGTGACTGTGTCTGTCAGATATCCGGCAAACGGGCCGAAAATATGCCCCGGGCCTATACTGATATTCACCTGCATTTCATGGTCAGTGGCCGGGACCTCAAGGAAAAAGCCGTCGCCCGGGCGGTCGAATTGTCGATGACCAAATATTGTTCCGCCTCCGCCACCCTTGCCAAAGGGGCAAAGCTGACCTACGATTGGGAGGTTATCGAGGCTTGAAGCGACAAGACAGGAGAGGTCACCATGATGCGGCATTTATTTTTACTGACAGCAACAATGGCCCTCACCCTGCTGGTCAGCGCCTGTGATAATCAGAAAAACCCCCCGGGCTGGATTGACCGCGACCGGGTGCAGAATATCGCCCGTGAACCCGGAAGCTGGCTGACCGGGGGCCGGGACTTTGGTGAAAGCCATTATTCGCCCCTCACACAAATCAATGACAAAAATGCCGCAAATCTCGGCTTTGCCTGGCAATATTCCACCGGCACCCACCGGGGGCTGGAGGCGACACCGATATTCGTTGACGGGGTGCTTTATGTCACCGGAAACTGGGGCATTGTCTATGCCATTGACGGCAAAACAGGCCGGGAAATATGGAGCTTTGATCCGGAGGTTCCCGGACAGTGGGCGCGTTATGCCTGTTGCGATGTGGTCTCAAGAGGCCTTGCGGTGTGGAAAGGAAAAGTCTATGCCGCCGCCCTTGATGGCCGGCTTTCCGCCCTTGATGCCGCGACCGGAAAAGTGATCTGGCAGGTCGATACATTTATTGACCGTACCGAGGCCCGGACCATTACCGGCGCGCCGCGCATTGCCGGACATAATGTCGTGATCGGCTTTGGCGGCGCGGAGTATGGCACGCGCGGCTATATCAGCGCCTATGACCTTGAGACCGGCAAGCTCAGCTGGCGTTTTTATACGGTGCCGGGCGATCCGAAAAAACCGTTTGAGCATCCGGAACTCAAAATGGCCGCGAAAACATGGGACCCGGACAGCCGGTGGGATATTGGCGGCGGCGGCACGGTGTGGGATTCGATGGTCTATGATCCGGACCTCAACCTGCTCTATGTCGGGACCGGCAATGGCGGTCCGTGGATACAGGCCGAGCGCAGCCCCTCTGGCGGCGACAATCTGTTCCTGTCAAGCATTCTGGCAATCAACCCCGATACGGGCCGGCTGGTCTGGTATTATCAGACCACACCGGGCGAAAACTGGGACTATACCGCGACCCAGCCGATGATCCTGACCACCCTTAAAATCAACGGCAAGACCCGCAAGGTGCTGATGCAGGCGCCGAAAAACGGCTTCTTCTATGTGCTTGACCGCAAAAGCGGGGAATTGCTGTCGGCGAAGAAATACGCGATTGTCAACTGGGCAAGTCATGTGGATATGAAAAGCGGGCGACCCGTCATTACCGGCAAGGGCGATTACAGCAAACAGGAGAAGCTTGTCCTGCCCAGCCCCGCCGGGGCCCATAACTGGCAACCGATGGCCTATAATCCGGATACAGGCCTTGTCTATATCCCGGCGATGAATGACCCGGCGCTTTACAAGCGACGCAAACCCTATAAATACATCAAGGGCATCAATAATCAGGGCGCAACCTTTTCCGAAGGGACGATAACCACGGAACTCGGCGATGTCGGGGCGGACGAGGCGGGCGGCTTTCTGCTCGCCTGGGACCCGGTAAAGGCACAACCGGTATGGCGGCATAAATTGGGAAGCTTTATTTTTCACGGCGGGGTGCTGACCACCGGCGGAAATCTGGTGGTACAGGCCCGGGATGACGGCCTGCTGGTGGTCTATGCGGCGGACACGGGCAAGGTGCTTCAGACCATTCAGACCGGCAGCAGTATCCTTGCAGCCCCGATGACCTACAGCATTGACGGCGTGCAGTATATCGCCGTGATGGCAGGCTATGGCGGCGGGCCGTTCGGCTATTTCCCGGTGGGATCGGCGGTGGAAAAATACGGCAATGACGGACGGCTGATTGCCTTTAAGCTTGGCGGCGGCGCGGCACCCCTGCCCGGGGAAGTCCCGCCGCCCGGCCCAATCCCCGAACCCCCGGCTCAAAGCG
>JALUWZ010000060.1 GCA_027019205.1 Emcibacter sp. | reverse complement strand
CCTCCAGCCTGCGGATGACCGCATGGGCCACCTCTATTTCCGGGGAGATAATCACATCAATCGGCATATGATCGCGGCTGAACAGATCCCGCCACATGGGCTGCAAATAGCTTTGCGCCCGAACCCTGGCGACTTTTTTCGGCACATCAAACAGCGAATGGGCAACCTGACAGGCCATCATGTTAACTTCATCAAACAGGGTAACGGCAATGATCATATCCGCATCGCGCGCCCCGGCCCGCTCCAAAAGGTCCGGGTGGGAGGCATAGCCGACAAGAGCCTGGACATCCAGAGAACCCTGTATCTTGGCAATCAGTTCGGGTGAGCGGTCAATGACCGTGACATCATGCTGTTCACTGGCCAGATGACGGGCGATATTAAACCCGACCTGCCCGGCGCCACAAATAATAACTTTCATATTTTACCTCGCCCTGTTGCGTTGTGTTTCGCCTGTTGTCTTCTCATTTCCCGCCAGCCCGAGGCTCTTTAATTTCCGGTGAAGCGCCGAACGCTCCATGCCGACATATTCGGCGGTGCGCGAAATATTTCCATTGAAACGGCCCACCTGCAGCTTGAGATATTCCCGTTCAAATTTTTCCCGGGCATCCCGGAGCGGCAGCGACATAATGTCATTATTCATGCTGGGGCGGACAATGGATATATCCGAAATTATTTCCGACGGCAGCATATCAATGCTGATGGTCTCATTATCCGCCGACATGATCAGCAGCCGTTCGACCACATTGCGCAACTGACGGACATTGCCGGGCCAGTCATGGGCCTGCAGGGCGCTCATGGCATCCGCATCAATATTTTTCGGCAATATGCCGGTTGCGACCGAAAGCTGGTTCATGATCTGGTGAATCAGGGCCGGAATATCCTCGCGCCGCTGAATAAGCGGCGGCACCCTGACCGGCACCACACTCAGGCGATGGAACAGGTCCTCACGGAAAAGATTATTGCTGATCTGCTCGCGAAGGTCGCGACTGGTGGCGCTGATCACCCGAACATTCACCAGCACTTTTTTATTGCCCCCGACCCGCTCAAATGTCTGATCTGTCAATATCCTGAGAATTTTTGCCTGGGTATTCTGCGGCATATCGGCTACCTCATCAACGAACAGGGTGCCGCCGTGGGCCTGCTCGAATACGCCGGTTTTCCTGATCTCGCCATCTTCCTCAACCCCGAACAGCTCACTTTCCATATTTTCCGCAGAAATACTGGCCGCGTTGATGACGATGAATGCCCCTCGGGAGCGTTTGGAATGCTTGTGTATCAGCCGGGCGACAACTTCCTTGCCTGATCCCGGCGGGCCTGAAATCAATACCCTGCTGCCGCTCGGGGCCACCTTGTCAATGGTGTGGCGTACCAGATTAATCGCCGATGATGACCCGGTAAGGCCAACGTCAAATCCCATTTTCTCCTTGAGTTCGTTATTTTCCCGGCGCAGTTTTTCAACCTCGGTCGCCCGCTCGACAAGGATAAGCAATTTGTCGGTTTCAAAAGGCTTGCTGATAAAATCATAGGCGCCAAGCTTGATCGCCGACACTGCTGTTTCGATATTGCCATGGCCACTGATGATCACCACCGGCAGCTCCGGATGCAGTTTTTTGACAACTTCGAGTATTTCCAGCCCGTCAAGACGGCTGCCCTGCAGCCAGATATCAAGAATGATCAGTGATGGCCGCCGTGCCTCGATTTCCGCAAGGGCCGTATCGCTGTCTTTTGCTGTACGGGTTTCATAACCCTCATCATCCAGAATACCGGAAATCAACTCCCTGATATCGGCTTCATCGTCAACTATAAGAATATCAAGAGCCATAAACCAACCTCATACTGTTCCCGGGAATATTACTGCTAAAATCCGGATTTTTTTGAAATATCAGCGTCACCATCGCCCCCGAATCCCGGTTATTTTCCATATGCAGGTCTCCGCCATGATCCGTCATGATTTTCTTGACAATGGCCAGCCCGAGGCCAGTACCCTTGGTCCGCGTGGTGATATAGGGTTCAATCAGCTTGTCCATCAGATGTTCCGGCAGACCCACGCCATTATCCGACACCTGAATTTTTATTTCCTTGCCGTCATCCTGTACCCTCACCTTGATTTTTCCCTGATAGGAGCTGTCGTCTTTTTTTGCGGCGGCGGCGATGGATTCCGTGGCATTCTTGATCAGATTGGTCAGGGCCTGGCCGATCTGACCCGCATCACATTCGACAGTCAGGGACTCTGACTCACAATCGAGTTCAAAGCTGATATTACCGTTGGCCACTTCCTGAAGGAAAAAAGCATGTTTGGTAATTTCTGCAAGATTTTCCATTTTGACATTGGGGGCCGGCATTCGGGCAAAGGATGAAAATTCATCAACCATCCGCCGCAGATCACCGACCTGCCGGACGATTGTGTCTGTGCATTGGACAAATACCCCGGGATCGCTTTCTATTTCCTTGAGATATTTGCGTTTCAGGCGCTCTGCCGCCAGCTGAATGGGGGTCAGCGGATTCTTGATTTCATGGGCAATGCGCCGGGCGATATCTGACCAGGCGGCATTGCGCTGGGCCGCCACCTGCTCGGTAATATCATCGAAGGCTATGACAAAGCCCTGAATCTTTCCCCGTCTGGTTTCTGCGGTTATTCTGACCATGAGGTTAAGGTTTATCTCATCACGTTCAATGACTATCTGATCCTGAACCGACGGACTTTCCGACGATCTGATCCTGTTGAAAAGCTCTTCTACCTCCGGCATTATATCCTGAATTTTTGCCCCGGTGATATGATCGGTATCAAGACCCAGCATATTTGCCGCTGATCTGTTGGGCAACGTCACCTTGCCGGACGGATCAAGCCCCATAATGCCGGCGGATACCCCGGACAACACCGCCTCCATAAAGCGGTGGCGTTCTTCGAGCTTTAAATTGACCTGCCTGATATCTTTCTGCTGCTGGTCAAGCTGCCGGGTCATTTTATTGAAGGCCCGGGTCAGGCCGCCAAGGTCATCATAGCCTTTTTTAATCGGCGCGCGGGCGGTAAAATCACCCTTGCCGACCTTTTCCGACGCATCGACCAGATTGGTGATCGGGTCCATAAGTTTTCTGGCAAAACCAATACCAAGCCAGATTGCCGCGAAAAGAATCAGGAAGGCAATAATGATATAGGTCAGGTTGAACCACAGGCGGTACTGGGACTGTTCCTTCAGGGCCAGCATATAATCCGACCGGGCATCCTTGGTATTTTTGACAAGGGCCAGCGCCCGTGGGTCAACAAAGCGGCTGATATAAAGGAAATGACCTAGGAACCCGTCAAGCGACACCAGCACCCGGACCCGGTCATCATTATCGCCGCCAACGATCGGAACAATATTACCCTTGGCCGCAAGGTCAAGGGCGGCAAGGGGGAAAGAATCCCCGGTCAGGGTCAATGTGGTATCGGCACGGGCCATAACATGGCCGTTACGGTCAAAAACGATAGCCTCCGACAGGGACAGAAACTGGGCCTGAATGGTCAGGGCGCGCGCCAGAAGTTCAGGATCCTGTGACAGGCTGGCCGCCTGTGAATTAAGATCCCGTGCCACGCCGAGAACATCGGCCTGAATGGCTTTTTTATGTTCCTCAATATAGGCCTCTGCCACCGCCTGTGAACTGTCAAGGGCGGTGCGAACCTTGTCACTGAACCAGCTTTGCAGACCAAACTCAAAAAACACGCCTGATACAATGGCGACAATAATCGTCGGGGTGATGGCGACAACACTGAACAGGGTAATGATACGCCGGTGCAGCCGCGAACTGCCGGCCCCGGCCCGGCGTGTCGCGCGCAGCTGAACAATCTGACGGGCAACCATGGCCCCGAGGGTAAGCAAAATACACAGGTTAACCGTCAGAAGAACAAAAAGCGTGGTCGAGGTCGGCACAAAAGGCCCGACATTGGAAAAGGTGGCAAAGGTGGCAAATACCGACAGAACTGCGGCAATGGTCAGGGCATAGGCCAGTTTCCTGGCAAGACCAACCTTTCTTGCCCATGACCTCAGCTTGCGAAATTTCCTAGATTTCTTCTTGTCCATCAATACAGGGGTGACCCAACAATAATACCAGAGTCCCAGAATAACATATTGTTGCAATTATGCAACAACACAAAATATCTTTATGACCATATTTTATCTTTTTCGAACATCAATATCCAGATCCCTGATTTTTTTACGCAGGGTATTGCGGTTCAGCCCGAGCAATTCCGCCGCCTTGATCTGATTGCCCCGGGTTGCGGTCAGGGTATTTTCTATCAGTGGCTTTTCAAATTCCCGGAGCAGACGGGAATAAAGACCAGGCGGCGGCAGATCATGGGGAAGATGGGCGTCAAAATAACGCTTTAAATGACGGTAGATTGATTCCTGAAGTGTTTCATGAGTCGGAATACCATCCTTGCCAACCTGATCGCCTGCGACCAGTGGCACCATTTCTGCCCGGGCGATATCAAGAGTGATAACATCCTCGACATAAAGTGCCGCAATTCGCTGACACAGATTTTCCAGTTCCCGGACATTGCCCGGCCAGTCATGCTGTTTAAGATAGTCCAGCGCCGCTGTTTCAATCAATTTTGGTGTCTGTCCGTTTTCCACCGCATATGTATTGAGGAATTTATGCATAAGATCGGGAATATCGTCGATCCGTTCACGCAGCGGCGGTATCCGGAGCGGAATAACATTTAACCGGTAATAGAGATCTTCCCGGAATAATCCCTGACTGATCAGCGCTTTAAGATCACGGTGGGTGGCACAGATAATTCTGACTTCGGCCTTGATCGGTTTCCCGCCGCCCACAGTAGTATATTCCCCCTCCTGCAGAACCCTGAGCAGGCGGGTCTGGGCCTCAAGCGGCATATCACCGATCTCGTCAAGGAACAGCGTGCCGCCCTGGGCCTGTTCAAACCGTCCTGAACTGCGGCTTTCCGCCCCGGTGAAGGCGCCTTTTTCATGGCCGAATAATTCGCTCTCAATCAGTTCGCGCGGGATTGCCGCCATATTGAGGGCCACAAAGGGGCTGTTCTTTCTTTTGCCGAAATCATGCAAGGCCCGGGCAACAAGCTCCTTGCCGGTGCCTGATTCTCCGGTGATGGTGACGGTCAGGTCGGTCGTCATGATCCGGGCCATGACCCGGTAAACATTCTGCATGGCCGGGGACCGTCCGATCAGCGGCAGTTCCTCGCTATCTTCCCTGACATCGGCAGTTGCCCCCCGGTCCGGTTTTGCCATCATGGCCTTGCTGACGATTGATTTCAGTTCGTTAAGGTCAAAAGGCTTGGGCAGATAGTCATAGGCCCCGCGCTCGGTTGCCTTCAGCGCCGTCATCAGAGTATTCTGGGCCGACATGACAATAACCGGCAGATCAGGACGGATTTTTTTGATTTTCGGCAGCAGATCAAGACCATTCTCGTCAGGCATGACCACATCGGTCAGAACCAGATCACCCTCGCCATTGGATATCCAGTGCCACAGGGTCGCCGCATTGCTGGTCAGCCGGACCTGATAGCCGTCCCTCTCGAAAGCCTTTGACAGGACCATACGAATGGCCTTGTCATCATCGGCAATTAATAACGTCTTGACACTCATGATGACGATCCTTGCATGTCTTTTGCGGCTTTTTTATCTTTTCCATCCGGGCTGAAACTGGGCAGCAGAACCCGGAAAATGGTACTGTCCCTGGTGCTATCACATTCAATAATGCCGCCATGGTCGCCGATAATCTTGGCTACAAGCGGCAGCCCAAGCCCGGTTCCCGATGATTTTGTCGTAACAAAGGGGTCAAATAAATATGGTCTGAGATCGTCGGCAATCCCGGTCCCGTTATCTATCACACAGATTTCCAGCGGCAGGTCCATACGTTCCTTTGATCCGGCCTCCGAGCCAACCATCATCACCCTGACCCCGTGACGGAATGCGGTTGTAATCGTCACCTCGCCACTTTTTTTCGGCACCGCCTCCACCGCATTTTTCACCAGATTGAGAAAAACCTGAATCAGCTGTCCCTTGTCGCCCCGTGCCGGTGGAATGGACGGGTCATAAATTTCCCGGAACGTGACATGCTGGCCAAATCCATTCTGGGCGAGCTTGCGAACATGCTCCAGCACCAGATGAATATTGACCTCTTCGGGCATAATTGGTTTATTGACGGAAAAAACCTCCATCTGGTCAACCAGCGCACAAATCCGGTCCGTTTCTTCACAAATAAGCCGGGTCAGGTCGCGCTCCGCTTCCGGGATTTCCTGTTCCAGAAGCTGTGCAGAGCCGCGAATGCCCGACAGCGGATTCTTGATCTCATGAGCCAGCACCGACGCCATACCGGCCACTGAACGTGCCGCGCCGCGATGACTGAGCTGCTGGCTGATTTTCCGGGCGATGCTTCTTTCCTGCAACTGGATAACGATATACCCCTCGCCCCCGGTCAGGGGGGAGACATGAACATCAACATGCTTGTCCTCATGTTTGGGACTGCCGAGAATGATATCATATTCGGAGATACCGGTTTTATTCAGCCGTGACTGGTTAACAATCGCGACCAGCGGGCTGTCGGCAGGCACCAGCTGTTCCAGCCTGTGCCGAAGCAGGAGTTTTGCCCCGGAAAAAAACAAATGCTCCGCCGCGTTATTGACAAAAATAATCTGATTGTCCCTGTCAACCGCAATAATGCTGTCCGGCAGAGAATTAAGGATGACTTCCCGGGTTATTACATTCTGCATCGTCAAGCGGCCCGCTCCCTGATCAGCGGGTCGAAAAAATCATTGATCATGGCCCTGACCTGCCCGACATCGCCAAGGCGGTTAACCTGCTGACGGAAAACCGCACTGTCCCGCAACCCCTTGGTATACCATGAGATATGTTTGCGGGCAATTTTCTTGCCGGCCTCCTCGCCATAATGATCCAGCATCGCCTGATAATGATCCAGAACAATCTGTTTCAGCTCCGCCAGATCCGGGTCAGGCAGTTTTTCCCCATGCTTCAGATAATGAATAACCTGCGAGAGGAACCACGGCCTGCCGTAAGCCCCGCGCCCGATCATCACCCCGTCTGCCCCTGACTGCCTGAGGGCTTCTGCCGCATCTTCACAGGTGAGGATGTCACCATTGGCAATCAGCGGAATTGATATTCTGTCGCGAACCTCGTGGATGAAATGCCAGTCGGATTTGCCCTTATACATCTGATTGCGGGTGCGGCCATGGACGGTGACCATTTTGATACCCTCATTCTCCGCCACATGGGCAAGTTCCGGGGCATTGCGGCTCGAAATATCCCAGCCGGTGCGCATTTTCAGGGTAACCGGAATCTGTACTGCCCTGACAACCGCAGCCAGTATCCTGCGCGCTTCCCCGATATCCTGCATCAGGGCCGACCCGGCATAGCCGCCGACAATTTTCTTGGCCGGACAGCCCATATTGATGTCAATGATTGCCGCCCCCCTGTCCTCGTTCATTCTCGCCGCCAGCGCCATCATCTCCGGGTCACAGCCTGCGAGCTGAACCGACATCAGATATTCATCACTTTCCGCATAGGCCATCATATGCGTGCGCTTGTGGTCGCGGATCATCGCCTGACTGGCAATCATTTCAGACGTTACCAGCCCGGCCCCAAAACTCTTCACCAGCCGGCGAAACGGCAGGTCGGTCACCCCCGCCATCGGGCTGAGCAATACCGGTTCGTCAAGCGTTATCGGCCCGATATGTATGGTCATATTTTTGGTCATGATGTCTAATATTTAAGCATTAAATGCAAATGATCAATAATTAATCAAAATCAGGCGGCACTTTACAGGAAAAGAGCCGCAAGGTCAAAGACCATTTGCTTTAACATCAGAAGTCATTAAATATATTGCCAATGAGATTTTATGGGATAATCGCCTTATGAAGGTCGCCGTTTTAATTGTTGCCGCCGGTCGGGGACACAGGCTCGGGGAAGATCTGCCCAAGCAATATATTGCCCTTGGCGGCAAAAGCATATTGCGCCGGACAATCGAGGCTTTTTTGAGCGCCCCCTCTGTTAATCTTGTACAAAGCGTCATTCATGAAAATGATTCTGACCTCTACCGGCAGGCAACGTCCGGTCTGTCGATACTCCCCCCGGTTACCGGCGGCGAAACCCGGCAGCAATCAGTCATGAGGGGGCTTCAGGCCCTTGGTCCCCATGAGCCGGATATTGTCCTGATCCATGATGCCGCCCGGCCCTTTATCAGCCCGGGGCAGATTGAAAAAATCATCGTCAAGGCCGCCGAACACGGGGCGGTTATCCCGGTTCTGCCGGTCATTGATACAGTAAAACGGCTGGAAGAGGGTAAAGTTACCGCGACCCTTGACCGCAGCGCCCTCGCCCGGGCGCAGACGCCGCAGGCCTTCCTCTTCAAGCTGATTTTTATGGCCCACCGGAAAAGGGAGGGCAGGGAAATGACCGATGATTGTGCGGTGGCGGAATCCTGCGGTATTCAGGTCCTGACCCTTGCCGGTGACGACCGGAATTTCAAAATCACCACCCGTGAAGATCTTATAAGGGCCGAAAATATGATCCGGAAAAACCTTACCGATATGCGGAGCGGCACGGGCTTTGACGTCCACGCCTTCGCGCCGGGAAATCATGTCATTCTCGGGGGCATCAGGATTGATCATGACAGGAAACTCAAAGGCCATTCAGACGCCGATGTCGCCCTGCACGCCCTGACCGATGCCCTGCTCGGGGCCATCGGTGACGGCGATATTGGCAGTCATTTTCCGCCGGATGATGACCAGTGGAAGGGGGTATCGTCCGATATTTTCCTCAAACATGCGGCGCGTTTGCTGGCCAACAAAGGCGGGGTTATTGCCAATATTGACCTCACTATTATTTGCGAAGCGCCGAAAATCACCCCGCACCGCGCCGCCATACGCCGGAATATCAGCGAGATTCTTGACCTCGATATAGCCAGAACAAGCGTCAAAGCCACCACAACCGAAGGGCTGGGCTTTACCGGACGGCAGGAAGGCATCGCGGCACAGGCAATCGTTACCGTCCGTCTGCCCGAACAAGAGTAGAAATATATGTTTGTTGAAAAATGGTCAAAATCACCCCTGCATCCGGCCCTGTTGCTTGCCACATGGTTCTATTCCGGTCTGGCGCCGAAAGCCCCGGGAACCATGGGGTCGCTGGCCGCCCTGCCCTTTGCCTGGCTGATCATTGAACGCTTTGGCCTGTCCGGTTTGATCGGGGCAATTCTTCTGGTATTTATCGCAGGACTTTGGGCGTCAAAAGTCTATATGGCGGAGACAGGGAAAGATGACCCCGGCGAAATTGTTATTGACGAGGTCGCGGGCCAATGGATTGCCTGTCTGCCGATTGCCGCAATGATGTCCACCCTGCCCCTGTCTCCCGGGCCATTCATTCTGGCCTTTGCCGGTTTCAGAATTTTTGACATCTACAAGCCATGGCCCATCAGAATATTTGACCGGCGCCATGATGCCTGGGGCGTGATGATGGATGATGTCATCGCCGGAATTTTCGCTGCCATTATAGTCAGAGGATTTTACGGTTATGTTCTCATCTGAAACAGTAAAACTTGCCACTGAAACCCTGCGGATGGCCCGGGACAGGGGGTATCACCTTGCCACGGCGGAATCCTGTACCGGCGGCCTGATTATGGCGGCCCTGACCGAAATTGCCGGATCATCAGATGTGGTTGACCGGGGCTTTATCACCTATACCAACCGCGCCAAGATGGAGATTTTAAATGTTGACGGACAGATTATCAAAAGCCATGGTGCCGTCAGTGCCGAATGCGCCGGGGCCATGGCGCGCGGCGCCCTGAAAGCCTCTGCGGCGACCTTCGCCCTGTCGGTTACCGGCATCGCCGGGCCGGGTGGCAGCAGCCCGGACAAACCGGTGGGGCTGGTCCATATGGCTTGTGCGGGACGGGATGGCTCCCTTATCGAAGAAAAACATCTTTTCGGGGAAATTGGCCGCACCAAAGTAAGACAAGCGACAGTTGTGGCGGCTTTGAAACTGTTTCAGAAGCGCCTTAAACAGACAGCCCCCAAATCCGGCATCAGTTAAATTCGATAATAATGTCATCCACTGCAAGGCTGTCACCGGCCTTGACCGGAATTTTTTTGATGCGGGCATCTTTTTCGGCGCGCAGGATATTTTCCATCTTCATCGCCTCAACCACGCAGAGGATTTGTCCGGCCTTGACGTCATCGCCTTCTGCCACCTCGATGGACATAATCAATCCCGGCATCGGACATAACAGAAAGGCCGACATGTCCGGTGGCATTTTTTCCGGCATCAGGGCGGCAAGTTCAGCCTCGCGCAAGGTGCGGACAAAGACCTTTTCGGCAACCCCGCTATGGGTCAACAGATAGCCGTCGGACAGTTTATCGACCTCTACACAGACCTCTGTATCATTAATCCTGCCCTGAAATCGCGGGTTGCCCGGCAGCCAGTCGGTGACAATATTGAGGGTTTCCCCGCCGGAGAGAACCGCACAGCCGTCCTCGGTGGCGAAAAAGGATGATGTGAGATTCTCACCATCCAGTGTGATGACCCAGTTATCCTGATAATCCGGGGCATCCTCATCCATTTTGCCGGAAATCTGCGCCCGGCGTCCGCATTCAAAGGCATGAACGGTCTGGGCCACGGCAATCATGATCTGCCGGCTTTCCGCCGTCACCCGGCCCCCGGCAAAGCCTTCCGCATATTCTTCGGCAATATAATTGGTCGTAATATCACCGGACTGAAAACGCGGGCTGTTCAGGACATCGGCGAGGAAGGCGATATTATGGCTTAACCCGCGAATGTAAAAACGGTCAAGCCCCTGTCTCATATGTGAAATCGCCTGATCCCGCGTCTCACCATAGCTGATCAGCTTGGCAATCATCGGGTCGTAATGGATACTGATTTCCGACCCCTCATAAATGCCGGTATCAACGCGGATATGATCGCTTTCTTCGGGGGGCATATATTTCACCACCCGCCCGACAGAGGGCAGGAAACCACGCAATGGATCCTCGGCATAAATCCGGCTTTCTATCGCCCATCCGTTAAGTTTTATATCATTTTGGCTGAGCGCCAATGTCTCCCCGGCGGCGACCCGGATCATCTGCTCCACCAGATCAATGCCGGTGATCATTTCGGTTACCGGATGCTCGACCTGAAGCCTTGTATTCATCTCAAGGAAATAGAAATTCCGCGCCCTGTCAACGATAAATTCAACCGTCCCGGCGGAACAATAATCCACTTCTTTTGACAGGGCGACAGCCTGTTCCCCCATCTTCTTTCTGGTATCGGCATCAATAAAGGGACTCGGCGCTTCCTCAATGACTTTCTGGTGGCGGCGCTGGATCGAACATTCGCGCTCACCAAGATAAATCACATTGCCATGCCGGTCGCCCAGCACCTGAATTTCAATATGGCGCGGCTGTTCGATATATTTCTCGATAAAGACCCGGTGGTCACCAAAACTTGATATGGCTTCGCTGGTGGCCGAGGCAAAGCCTTCTGCGGCCTCCTTGTCATTGCGGGCAATCCGCATGCCCTTGCCACCGCCACCTGCCGAGGCCTTGATCATCACCGGATAGCCGATTGTAGCAGAAATCTTTACCGCATGGTCCGCATCAGTAATAATTTCCGCACTGCCCGGTACGGTGTTTACCCCGGCTTTGGCGGCAAATTTCTTTGATTCAATCTTGTCACCCATAACACCGATTGCCTTGACATCCGGGCCGATGAAAGCAATGCCCTCGGCCCGCAGCCTTTCACAGAAAGCGGCATTTTCCGACAGGAAGCCATAGCCCGGATGTATGGCCTCGGCCCCGGTTTCCTTTGCCGCCTCAATAATTTTATCTGCGATCAGATAGCTTTCCGCCGCCGGAGCCGCGCCGATACAGACCTTTTCATCAGCCATCAGGACATGCAGGGCCTCTGCGTCCGCATCTGAATAGACTGCCACGGTTTTTATGCCCATCCTGCGGGCGGTCTTTATTACTCTACAGGCAATTTCACCCCGGTTGGCTATCAGTATTTTTGTAAACATATTTTTGGTCTTTCGGGCGGTTAGAGGGGCATATTATCGTGTTTTTTCCACGGATTGCCGAGGTCTTTATTCTTCAGCATACGCAGTCCCCGGGCAATCCGGCGCCGGGAGGCATGGGGCATGATCACATCATCAATATATCCCCGGCCCGCCGCGATGAAAGGATTGGCAAATTTAGCAGAATATTCCTGTGTCCGGGCCTCAATCTTGGCCTCATCGCCAATATCGGCACGGAAAATGATCTCAACCGCCCCCTTGGCCCCCATGACGGCAATCTCCGCCCTTGGCCAGGCAAAATTCAGATCGCCGCGCAAATGTTTGGACGCCATCACATCATAGGCCCCGCCGTAAGCCTTGCGGGTGATGATGGTGATTTTCGGTACCGTCGCCTCGCCAAACGCAAATAACAGCTTGGCCCCCTGTTTGATGATACCGTCATATTCCTGCCGGGTGCCCGGCAGAAAACCCGGCACATCGACAAAGGTGACAATCGGAATATTGAAACAGTCACAGAAGCGCACGAACCGCGCCGCCTTGCGCGAGGCATTGATGTCAAGACAGCCCGCCAATACCATCGGCTGGTTGGCGACAAAACCCACGGTCTGCCCCTCTATCCGACCAAATCCGGTGATGATATTTTTGGCATGAGTGGGCTGAATTTCGTAAAAATCGCCCTCATCAATCACTTTATGGATCAATTCATGCATATCATAGGGCTTGTTGGGATTGTCCGGCACCAGGGTATCAAGCGACATTTCCTCGCGGTCCGCGTGATCAAAAGTTGGAAAATCCGGCGATTTTTCCCGATTATTCAGGGGCAGGAAATCAACCAGCCGCCGTACCTGTATCAGGGCCTCAACATCATTTTCAAAGGCAACATCCGCAACCCCGGATTTCACCGTATGCGTGATCGCCCCGCCAAGCTCTTCCTGTGTCACGGTCTCATTAGTTACCGTTTTCACCACATCCGGACCGGTGACAAACATATATGAGCTGTCCTTTACCATAAAGATAAAGTCGGTAATCGCCGGGGAATAAACCGCCCCGCCGGCACATGGCCCCATGATCACAGATATCTGCGGGATGACGCCGGACGCCATGATATTCTTTTGAAACACATTGGCATAACCAGCCAGCGCGGCGACCCCTTCCTGAATTCGCGCCCCGCCACTGTCATTCAGGCCGATCACCGGTGCGCCGGCCGTCATAGCCATATCCATAATCTTGCAAATTTTTTCCGCATGGGTTTCGGACAGCGACCCGCCAAATACGGTAAAATCCTGACTGAAAACATAGACAAGGCGGCCATTTATGGTGCCGGAGCCAATGACAACACCGTCGCCGGATATTTTCTGCTCCGCCATGCCGAAATCGACACAGCGATGCTCCATAAACATGTCATATTCTTCGAAACTGCCGGGGTCGAGCAGGACATCAAGCCGTTCCCGCGCCGTGAGCTTGCCCTTGCCATGCTGGACGGCAATCCTCTGCTCCCCCCCGCCCATTCGCGCCGCCTGGCGCTTTCCTTCAAGTCTGGCCAGAATTTCCTTCATTATGTCCTCTGATTATCACATGGTTGGTAAAGAATATCAATTTTGCTTACTCATGAGTAACATTTTTCATTTTATCGTGTCAATTCATTAGTGACAACCACTTTGCCGGCGGAGGTACGGTTACGCAGGGCGCGGATGGCATCGGCTGTGTCAGTGAGCGGAAAGGTCGCGCTGATATGGGGCTTTATCCGGCTTTCCTTATACCAGTCAAACAGCTGCCGGGTGGAATCCTGCAATATTTCCGGTTTAAAATCCTTGTAGGCCCCCCAGTAAAAGCCGATCAGTTCAATATTCTTGACCAGAAGATGATTGGCCGGAATTTTGGGAATATCGCCGCTGGCAAAACCGATAACCAGCATCCGGCCTTCCGGGGCCAGTGAGCGGAAAGACTGGCGAAAGACGTCACCGCCCACCGGGTCATAGACCACATTGGCCCCCTTGCCGCCGGTAATCGCCTTTATCCGGTCCCGAATATCCTCGCTGGTATAATTGATGGTAAAATCGGCGCCTTTTTCGCGGGCAAGAGCGAGTTTCCCATCTGATCCTGCCGTGGCAATCACCCGCGCCCCGAGCATTTTGCCGATTTCAACCGCCGTCAGGCCGACCCCGCCGCCGGCCCCGTTGACCACCAGCCATTCATCCTTTTGCAATTTTGCCCGGTAATCAAGCGCCACATGAGAGGTCCCGTAAGCCACCACAAACGCCGCCCCGTCCACATAGGACATGGCATCCGGCAGCCGACAGAGCGCCTGTTCCGGCACCGCAACTTTCTCGGCAAACCCGCCCCAGTTGGTCAGGGCCTGTACCCGGTCGCCCTTCTTCCAGCGCGAGATGCCCTCTCCGACTGCGGATATAATACCGGCGACTTCAACCCCGGGGCTGAAGGGCAGTGGCGGCCTGACCTGATAACTGCCGTCAACCATCAGGCTGTCGGCAAAATTCACCGCACAGGCGGCAATATCTATCACGACTTCCCCCGGTCCGGCCACCGGGTCGGCAATGGTTTCCAGGGTCAGATTTTCAAGCGGGCCGTGTTCCCTGACGATGACAGCTTTCATGTAAATTCCCTTAATATTAGATTCGCATAGACTTTATGGATAATGGCAGTATAGTGTGCCGAATTTTTCGCCTGTTTGTACGGCATTCAGGCCCATACGCCAAGGTATAAGTTAATGTCACTCCGTAATATTGCAATTATTGCCCATGTTGATCATGGAAAAACCACCCTTGTGGATACCCTGTTCCGTCAGGCCGGAACTTTCCGCAAAAATCAACGTGTTGAGGAACGCGCCATGGATAGTGGCGACCTGGAAAAAGAGCGCGGCATTACCATCCTCGCCAAATGCACCTCGATCGAATGGCGCGACCACCGGATCAATATCGTTGATACGCCGGGCCATGCGGATTTCGGTGGTGAGGTCGAACGTATCCTCAGTATGGTTGACGGGGTGATTCTGCTGGTTGATGCCGCCGAAGGGCCGATGCCCCAGACAAAATTTGTCACCTCAAAGGCCCTCGCCCTCGGCCTGAAACCGGTCGTCGTCATTAACAAGGTGGACAAGCCCGACCGGCGCCCCGACGCGGTTCATGACGAGGTATTTGACCTGTTTGTTGCGCTTGATGCCAATGAGGATCAACTGGATTTCCCGATGCTGTTTGCCTCTGGCCGTGATGGCTGGGCAGATTATGAGCTGGACGGGCCG
>JALUWZ010000059.1 GCA_027019205.1 Emcibacter sp. | reverse complement strand
CTTTATATTAAAAATGCTGCGATCAAGCCACCTGAATTTTATCCGGTACTGTCCCAGAGGATGGGTAAATATCTGTCCCCGCCAGCCGCCTTTCCCATGGTCGAGGCTTTGCAGGTCAGGGGATGCAGCAATGCCCCGGGCTTTTCCGCCATGCTGGGGGCGATTGAATTCGAACGCGGACTGGGCGGCGCATCTTTTGTCGAGCAGCATATTCTGATGCTCTCACAACAGGTCAGGGATTTTATTATTGCCCGCGCTCCCGGGGCGATGGTTTCCCCCTTCCGGGCGCCGGAGCTGCTGTCGGGCCTGACGGTATTTTTTCCGTTCAGCTGGCATAATCCCGAAAAAATATATAGCGATAAACAGACGGCGGACCGGATTGTAAAGGCACTCCTTAAAAAGAACATCCAGATCAGGTCGATCGGCTTCGAAAATCCGGCAGATAAGGGTCAGGATATTTATGTCCTCCGGGTGTCCACCGGTATTTTCAACAGCAGCGGCCAGATTGATCAATTCAAACGCGCCCTCAAAGATGCCCTGAGCCGGATTTAGGATTATAATGATATGACCGGGAAGGACATGAATTTTGATGTCACTGTAATCGGGGCCGGGGTGGCCGGGACCTTAACTCTGGACCGTTATGGCAATAAAGCGCTGATGCAAAAACTGAAAACCCTCTCTACAGGAGCCTTGTAAATGATATACTGTCCCCTTCTATTGAGGTTTCTGCTGCTTTACTGTCTGATGGCTTCTTCTGCCTTTGCCGGGGGTATCGGCCTTGATTTTATCGGGGTGCAGATTATTCCATACGGCTATCAGTTTCGCCATACGGTGGTCGGCGGGCTGTCGGCGCTTGATTATGATGCGGCCTCCGACCATTTTGTCGCGATCAGTGATGACCGGTCACAGAAAAATCCAGCCCGTTTTTATGACCTGAAGCTTGATTATGACGTAAAGGCCTTTCACGGCGTAAAGGTCACGGGGGTGCATTTTATGAAACGGCCCGATGGCAGTCTTTTCCCGAAACCCGAACTTTTTGGCAGATCATCGGTTGATCCGGAAGCCATTGCCTTTGCCCCGGGCGGGCGGGGCTATTTCTGGACCAGTGAGGGTCATGCCAAATTCGGGGTCAATCCCTTTATTCGCGAGATGACGCCGGACGGCGGCTATCGGCGGGATTTTACGGTGCCGGAAAAATTTCTGCCAGAGAAAGATCGGGGTATCCGCGACAATCTGGCTTTTGAGGGGCTGACGGTGGACAGGGACGGAAAGACCATTCTTGTCGCGACCGAGGGGCCTCTGCATCAGGACGGGGATGAGGCAACGGCCCGTCACGGGGCGGTTATCCGCCTGATCCGGTTTGATATTGCCACGGGCCGGGCGCGTCATGAATATGCCTATCCGGTGGCCCCGGTTCATCGGGACAGCTTTCCGCTGGGTAAATTCTCGGTCAACGGGGTGTCGGCCATTCTTGCGCTTGACGGCGACAGATATATTGTGGTTGAACGGTCCTTTGCCGCCGGTGTCGGGCTGTCGGTCAAGCTTTATCTGGCCAGCCTTCAGGGGGCAACGGACATCTCGTCAATCGACAGCCTGAAAGGCGCCAAGTATCAGCCGGTAAAGAAAGAGCTTTTGCTGGATATGGGTCGTCTTGGCATTGCGATAGATAATCTTGAAGGCATCAGCTTTGGCAAGAGATTGCGGGATGGCCGCCGCAGCCTGTTGCTGATCTCGGACGATAATTTTCGCCCGCAACAGGTCACGCAAATCCTGCTCTTTGCGGTCAGAATTCCACCCCGATCGCATCGGAAATAAAATACATCAGCGGTGTTGCGGCCTCGAATGTTGCGATGACCTCATCAACAAAATCGGCCCGCGAGGCGATCCCGGATGACCCGGCATCCTTTATGGCAAAAAAGCTTTTGCGTTTGATGTCCGCCATATGGGGGGCACCCGCATCAATATCTCTGGGCGGCCTTTTCAGGCCATCGCCCTGAATGCCGCCGAACTGTTTGATAATATCTTTATTCTCTATGACGGCCTGCCATTTGTCCGGCTTGTCAACAATGCGCTGGCGGATTTTGCCGAGGGTATCCGCAGGCGGGGTCCAGATTCCGCCGCCATAGCGGATATTCCCCGCTTCGAGATGGACGTAAAAGCCCGGGGCATGGGCGTTTTTGCCCAGACGATGGCGGAAATGAGTGGCGGCATGCTCCTTGTAGGGGCGTTTGTCCTTTGCAAAGCGCACATCGCGATAAATGCGGAACATTGACCCTTTGTTGGGCCGGGGATCGGCTGTGTAATGGCGGGAAATATTTTGCAGGCGCGGGCCGATGGCACTGATGAAGGCGCTGATCGGGGCGACCACCCTGTCCTGATAACGGCTCTTGTTGGCGGCGAACCATTCGCGGTTGTTATTGTCTTTCAATTCGGCAAAGAACTGCCAGAAGTCAGCGTTAAAGCCGGTGAAATTATCGGTCATATTCTCAAAATCCTGTAATTTATTTTGTCGCTTCCCTGAAATTCGCGCAGCCGCAATGACGATAGAAACTGGAGGTCAGGGAACATAATACCGCCACAGGCAAGGTCAGAACCGGGGAAAAGACAAGGACAAAAATATAGATCATATCAGGATCCGGCGCCGTACCCGCCAGCAGATTGATGTCAAAATATCTGTTTGCCGTCCACAGCACGGCAGTTTCGAGGGCCAGCAGCGGGATGCCGCCGCCAAGGGTCGCTATCAGCATACGCAGGGTATTTTTGCGGGTGATCTGCCAAGAGGTTGTAAAGCTCAGGGATTTGCCGATCGTCAGCG
>JALUWZ010000058.1 GCA_027019205.1 Emcibacter sp. | reverse complement strand
CTGATTGCCCTGGCAGTAAGCGGATATTTTACCCCGTGGGGCTGGATAGGTGTCGTGCCGCTGGTCACCGCGCTGGCGGGCTGGTGTCCGGCCTATAGCCTGTTTGGTATCAAGACCTGCCCGCTGGTCGGTCATAAATCAAATGAAGGAGTTTAAAATGTCCCTCGATCGTATAGTTTTTGCCTTTGCAGGCGTAATGATATTGCTGAGCCTGTTGCTTGGTCTTACGGTTCATATATACTGGCTCGGACTGGCGGCATTCGTTGGCGCGAATATGTTGCAGGCGGCCTTCACCGGCTTTTGCCCGCTGGCGAAGATATTGAAAAAGCTCGGCGTAAAACCCGGCAAGGCCTTTTCCTGAAATATAGCCTGTAGAGAGAAATATGATACGTATATCCGATTCCGCGATTGCTCACCCAAGATTTTATCCCCGGGTCAGCGCCCTGTTATGTGTCGTTCTGATCGTCCTTGTGGTTTTGCCAAGTGTGTGGCCCGCCTCCTTTCCGACCCTTAATCCGCTCAGGATTGATACGGACCCGGAAAATATGCTGGCGGCTGATGAGCCGGTCCGGCTGTATCACGACGCCCAGAAGAAAGTATTTTCGCTCTATGATATGATAGTGGTCGGGGTGGTTAACAAAACCAATCCCGAGGGGGTTTTTAACAAAAAATCCCTTACGGACATTTATACCCTGACTGAATTTGCCAAAAGCATCCAGTGGAAGGATAAGAAAGGCCGGACCCAGGGGGTGATTTCCGTCGATCTTATGGCCCCGTCAACAGTTGATAATATTGAGCCGGGCGGGCCGGGAACAGTAAAATTCGAATGGCTGATGAAGCGACCGCCAACCACCGATGCCGAGGCGGTAAGTATCCGTAAAAAAGCACAGAATATACCGCTTCTGAACGGCACCATTGTGTCCGATGACGGTAAGGCGGTTGCCCTCTATATCCCGATTACGACCAAGAATATCAGCTATAATGTGGTCAAAAAACTAAAGGCCCGTATAGCGGAATTCTCCAATAAGGGGGACCGTTATTATATCACCGGCCTGCCGGTGGCCCAGGATACTTTCGGGGTGGAAATGTTCATTCAAATGGCCATTTCGGCGCCGATGGCGATGATCCTGATTTTCCTGCTGATGTGGTATTTCTTTAAAAAGGCCTCTCTGGTCATATCGCCGATGATTGTTGCCCTGGTATCGGTGATTTTCACTATGGGGCTGCTGATTATTACCGGGAATACCGTCCATATCATGAGCAGCATGATCCCGATCTTCATCATGCCGATTGCGGTACTGGATGCCATTCATATTCTCAGTGATTTCTATGACAGCTATCCGATTTACAAGGATCGGAAGAAAACCATCAAGCATGTGATGAGGGCCTTGTCCATGCCGATGCTGTATACCACCCTGACCACGGCGGTTGGCTTTGCCTCGCTGGCGCTTACACCGATTCCACCGGTGCAGACCTTCGGGATTTTTGTTTCAGCCGGGGTATTGATGGCGTGGGTCCTGACGGTAACACTCATTCCAGCCTATATCATGCTGATGCCCGAGAAAAAATTTGCCAATTTCGGGCTGGGCAACAGTGACATGGATGACAATAGCCGGCTGACCAGAATATTAAATGGACTGGGGCGGTTTACCTATAATTGGGCGAAACTTATCATCCTTGGCGTGTTTTTGCTCGCCGGTGTCGCCTGGGTCGGGGTTAACCGGATCGTCATTAACGATAATCCGGTCAAGTGGTTCTCTCCTGACCATGAAATCCGGATTGCGGACCGGGCGTTAAATAAACGGTTCGCAGGAACATATATGGCTTATCTGGTGCTTGAGGGCAGGACGAACCATCAAACTCTGGCGCAATTCGCCAAAGCCATGAAAGCAGATATGCTGTTGCAGAGACAGGCCCCGCTGACGGCAATGGTGCCGGTGGTGGATGAATTGCTCGTCGGGTCCGCCAACAGAAAACAGCTTGTCGAACGGTTAAGTGACAGGATTGAAAAGCGCATGGAAAAGGTTTCCGATGATGACTGGGACAGTTGGGATACGGCGCTGACATGGGTTGGCGACTATCTCGCCAAAGACCAGATATTCAAGGACCCGCAGGTGTTGCGCTATATGGGCCGCCTGCAGGATTATCTGCAAACCACCGGGCTTGTCGGCAAAAGCAACAGTCTGGCCGATGTGGTCAAAACTGTCCACCGGGAATTATTCATGGGCGAGAGCAAGGCTTATATAATCCCGGACAGCCGGGCGGCAGTGGCAGAAACCCTGATCACCTATCAGAACAGCCACCGCCCGCAGGACCTGTGGCATTTTGTCACCCCCGATTACAAGGAAAGTAATATGTGGCTTCAGCTGAAGAGCGGGGATAACCGGGATATGAGCGTTTTGGTGGAAAAAGTAAACCAGTTCTTCCGGGATAATCCACCGCCGGACAATCTTCAGCATAACTGGTTCGGGCTGACCTATATCAATGTTATCTGGCAGGATAAAATGGTCAGCGGCATGGCCAGAGCCTTTATCGGCAGCTTTATCATCGTGCTGATTATGATGATATTCCTGTTCCGGTCGCTATGGTGGGGAATTCTGGCGATGATTCCGCTGACCTTCACCATCGGCATGATTTATGGCATTATCGGCCTGATTGGCAAGGATTATGATATGCCGGTTGCGGTGCTGTCCTCACTCAGTCTCGGGCTTGCGGTTGACTATGCCATTCATTTCCTGGCCCGGAGCCGGGAGATGAAAAAGAAATATCCCGACTGGAAGACAACATCCGTTGCGGTTTTCAACGAACCGGCCCGGGCCATTACGCGCAATGTCATTGTGGTTGGTGTCGGTTTTATGCCGCTGCTTGCGGCTCCGCTGGTCCCCTATAAAACGGTCGGGGTATTTATCTCGGCCATCCTGATACTGGCCGGAGTGGCCACTTTGACCATTCTGCCGGCATTGATCAGGATATTTGAAAATCTGTTGTTTAAGAAAAAAAAGAGAAAGGATACAGCATGAAACATATAGCAAAATTATTTCTGTTACTGGCATTCTTGTGGAATGTTCCGGCCTTTGCCATGGATGCGATGGATATTGTCAGGAAAGCCAATCATGTGTCCTATTATAACGGCGAAGATGGCCGGGCGAAGGTAAAAATGCGGATCATGGATGCCCAGGGACGCGTACGGATACGGGAATTTATCATCCTGCGCCGTGACGAAGACAAGACCGATGGCCGACAGGAATTCTATGTCTATTTCAATAAACCGGCAGACGTCAAAAAAATGGTGTTTATGGTGAAGAAGAATATGGACCGGGATGATGACCGCTGGCTGTATCTTCCGGCGCTTGATCTGGTCAAACGCATTGCGGCCAGTGATGAGAGGACCAGTTTTGTCGGCTCTAATTTCTTTTATGAGGATGTCTCGGGGCGCGGCATAAATGAGGATAATCACAGGCTTGTCAAAGAGGATGACAATTATTATGTGATTGAGAATACACCAAAAAATCCGGGAGCGGTGGAATTTGCCAGCTATAAAAGCTGGATACATAAAACGACTTTCCTGCCGGTAAAGGTGGAATATTATGATGCAGCAGGCAAGCTGCTGCGCCGTTACAGCGCGCTCAAGGTTGAAATGATTTCGGGCTATCCCACCGTGACCGCCTCCAGCATGGAAGATTTCCGGACAGGGAGCAAGACCCTGATGAATTACAGTGCAGTAAAATATAATATTGGCCTGCCGGATAATATCTTTACGGAAAGATATTTACGTAAAGTACCGCGCAAATATCTAAGGTAGCCTATGTCCAGAGTTATAACTGTCATAATATTGCTGGTCTTTCCCCGTATTTTATTTGCCCAGGAGGTCAAGCTGCCGGAGGGGCTGGGTGACCTTGCCACCATGACACAGACGGAGGACAGTGGACCGGGCCTGCCCTTTGACCTCAGTGGTTTTGTTGAGAGCCGGATCGGCACGCGGCTGCAAAGGGACGCCCATGAGAAAGATACCAGCATCGGGGAAATGCGTCTTCAGATCGGCATTGAAAAGGATTTTGAGGCGCTAACGGTCAATTTTGTTACTGACTTTATTTATGATCCGGTGCTGAATAACCATACTATTGATCTGGAAACCGGGCAGGGCTTTGCCGACATCCGGGAAGCCAATGTGGTTTTCAGTCCGTTTGATTTTATGGATGTAAAAATTGGCCGGCAGGTGCTGACCTGGGGCACCGGCGATCTGGTCTTTATCAATGATCTGTTCCCCAAGGACTGGAACAGCTTTTTCATTGGCCGGGATAATGAATATCTCAAAGGGCCGTCTGATGCCCTCAAGGCTGCGGTTTTTTTCGGCGATTATAATCTGGATATTGTCTATACCCCGCGTTTTGACAGTGACCGCTTCATTGACGGCAGGCGGATATCTTTTTTTGACCGGGGGCTGGGCGCTCTCCGGGGCCGGGAAAATCCGGTTGTAGCCAATCGTCCGGACCGCTGGTTTCAGGATGATGAACTGGCCCTGCGTCTCTATCGGTCTTTCGGGGCTTATGAAACTGCCCTGTATTATTATAACGGTTTCTGGAAAAGCCCGGCGGGAGTCGACCTGAATAATGGACAGGTAACCTTTCCCAAACTTCAGGTATTCGGCGCAAGCGTCAGGGGACCGGTGATCAAGGGGATTGGCTCGGCGGAAGTCGGCTATTATAAAAGTGCCGATGGCGCGGCCTCCAACCCGCTGATCAAGAATGGTGAATTCCGCCTGCTGCTGGGCTATGAGCAGGAAATTGCGACGGAGCTTACGGCGTCGGTACAATATTATCTTGAACGCAAGCTCGATTACGGCCAATATTTGGCCAGCCTGCCGCCGGGAGCGATACGGGACAGCAAAAACCGGCATATTTTTACCCTTCGGCTCAGGAAATTGCTGATGAATCAGGATATGACGGTCGGGCTGTTTAATTTCTATTCCCCGACTGACCGGGACGGTTACCTCAGAGTGAATATATCCTATAAAATCAGTGACAGCCTGACGGTATCTGCGGGCGGAAATATATTTTACGGGTCCCGTATTTCCAGCTTCTTCGGTCAGCTAAAAGACAACAGCAACATCTTTACTGCCCTGCATTATGATTTTTAGCAATGTCAGACCTGTCTGACCGTAGTTTCCCTATCTCAGGCGTTTTACCGAAATCCGGTCCCTTGTCAGACCCCGCCCGGTTATATCCTGCGGCAGCCTGCCCCCGGTAATCAGGGAGGCGGTAATGCGGCCCATGGCGGGGGCGGTTTTGATGCCGAAGCCGCCCTGTCCGGCGAGCCAGAAAAAGCCCGGGGCATGGGCGTCAAATCCCGCCACCGGGTGACCATCCGCCACATGATTGCGCAGACCGGCCCAGCGGCGCGCAATCCTGCTGACTTTGAGGCGGGTCGCCTGCTCAAGATAATGGGCGGCCCAGGCAATATCAATTTCCTCCGGCTGGGCATCGCAGGGCGGCGATAATGTCGCATCCCCGGGCGTCATCAGGATTTTGCCGCCCTCGGGCTTGAAATAATAATTCTCGCTTACATCCATGACGATAGGCCAGCTGTCGGGACAGATATCGTCCGGCAGGGTGACCATAATCACCGTGCGCCGCAGGGGCCGGATGCCAATCGGTGCGATATTGGCCAGCCCGGCTACCCGGTCAACCCATGCCCCGGCGGCATTGATGATGACCGGGGCCTGAAACTGCCCGGTCTTTGTTGTGACCTGCCAACGGTCGTTATTTCTGCCCAGGCCAGTCACCCCGGCATTGGTGATGATGCTGCCGCCCCGGGCCGTGATGCCCTGTAAATAGCCGCCATGCAGGGCGCCGACATCAATATCTGCCAGCCCCTGTTCCAGCAGGGCGCGGTCCTGATATTGCGGCGAGAGAACCGGGATAACATCCGTTATTTCCTGTCCGGAAATAAAATCTGTCGTTATATCAATTTCTCCCAGCTTCTGCCGCAAGTTATCAAGACTGTCCTGCTGCCCCGGCGGCGCGATATAGATCAGCGGCCTCGGGGTGAGCAACGAACGGGCGGCAAAGTCTGCTGGTGGCCTGCGCAGGAAATCCTCACTGGCCGTGACCAGAATATTAAGCAGCGGATCACCCCGGTTATAGCTTTTCTGAAATATCGCCGAAGAGCGGCCCGTGGTGTGATAGCCGGGCAGATTTTCTTTTTCCAGCAGAATAACCTTGCCATGACGGCACAGCTCATATCCGGCAGAAGCCCCGGCAATTCCGCCGCCAATAATGATAAAATCCGCTATGGTCACAGGATAGCTCTGTTGTTAAATAAAACACTGCCGCCACCCTATGCCGGACTGGCAAAAGGGGCAATAAAAATCTGTTAAATTTCGTCTGATTCCGCTATAAACCTCCTGAAGAAAACAAGAGGAAACAGCAGATCATGAGAAAACCGCCAAAAGACTTTTTCAAACCCCTGTCGATCGGCGCTCCGGCCCCGTTTCGCGAGATTCCGGTGGCGCTGGAACGGATGATTCATTTCTTCCCGCCGCAAAGCGAAAAGATGCGGGCCAAAATTCCCGACATGATCGGCAAGGTTGATGTTTTGCTCGGCAATCTTGAGGATGCCATCCCGGCGGACGCCAAGGAGCAGGCGCGCGCGGGCTTTATCGAGGTCGCGGAAAAGCATGATTTTGGCAGCACCGGATTATGGACCAGGGTCAACTGTCTGAACAGTCCGTGGTTCCTTGACGATGTTACGGAAATTGTTTCTCATGTTGGCAACAAGCTTGACGTGATCATGCTGCCCAAGGTCGAGGGGCCGTGGGATATTCACTATCTTGATCAATTGCTGGCCCAGCTCGAATCGCGCCATAATATCACCCGCCCCATTATGATCCATGCGCTGCTCGAAACCGCGCAAGGGGTCAATAATGTTGAGGAAATCGCCGCCGCCAGCCCGCGCATGCACGGTATGAGCCTCGGCCCGGCGGACCTTGCGGCTTCGCGTGGCATGAAGACCACCCGGGTTGGTGGCGGGCATCCCTTTTATGGCATTATTGCCGATGATCAGGGCGATGGCGGCGATAGAGCGTTTTTCCAGCAGGATTTATGGCATTTCACCGTGGCCAGAATGGTTGATGCCTGCATGGCTTACGGATTGAAGGCCTTTTATGGTCCGTTCGGCGATTTTTCCGATGATGCCGCCTGCGAGGCCCAGTTCCGCAATGCCTTCCTGATGGGCTGTGTCGGCGCGTGGTCACTGCACCCGAAACAGATCGCCATTGCCAAAAAAGTCTTCAGCCCCGACGTGGGGGAAGTACTGTTTGCTAAACGGATACTCGACGCGATGCCCGACGGCACCGGTGCCGTGATGATAGACGGCAAGATGCAGGATGACGCCACCTGGAAACAGGCCAGGGTCATCGTTGACCTGGCAAAAATAGTCGCCTCCAAAGACCGGGAACTCGGGGCAAAATACGGCTTTTAGGATGTTACTGAACTGATGTGAGCAAACATCGTCATTCTGTTTATGGTGACGGGGATTGTATGTGCCAGCAGCCTACCTGATGGGTCAGGGAGATTTTCCTGTCCAGCTCGCCGCCCGGCGCAATATGCCAGTCCCATTGATCCACCGGGGTTGACAGCCCGGGGACCGGCAGGGCGGCCTCTGTTTCCAGCGGCACCCCGTCTTTTTCATAGCGCCGCTCAAGGTCACTGATCAGCAAAGCCCCCGGCCCCAACAGGGCAAGATGACCGGACATAATATCCCGGGCAAAATTATCCGGCAGCGCAATATTATGCCTGGCCGCATATTTGATCAGATTGATGGGCAGTTGAGAGAGGATATTGAGGGAAATAACGAGATCGGCCTTGGGCAATGTAAAGGCTGTCTTTGCGATGATTTTGCGCTGATACAGGTTTTTTACCAGTCCGGTCACATCCTGTTCAATGAAATGGACCCGGTCATGCTTGCGATAGCGTCGGCGGACTTTGGGCAGATGAAAAATATCAACCAGAAGTAATTTATGGCCCTCTGATAACAGCGCCTCCACCGGCACATCATGCAAGGCCCCGGATCCGATAATCATGATGGTGGAGGCGGGCGGCAGAGACTTCGCCGCCGCCAGAATATTCAGCCGGCAACGGGCCAGATGGCTGGCCCATGCGGTGTGATGGCGGCCATAACGCGCCTCAATGGCAATGGCTTCGCGGACATATCCCAGCGCCCGGACCTCGCGTCGGGCCGGGGTGAGAATATGCCGGATCGCCTCAAATATCATTCGCCGTTATAGCTGCCCTTGCGTTTTTCGAGGAAGGCCGCCGTGGCCTCGGCCCGGTCCGTGCTTGACAGCAGGACCTGCATGCTTTTGCGTTCAAGCCCGAGCGCGCTTTCGAGCGACATATCAGGACCATGAAGAATGGCATATTTGATATGTTCAAGGCCAAGCGGCGGCAGGGCGGCAAGCTCACGCGCCATGTCCAGCGCGCGGTCCATCACTTTGTTATCCTCCAGTACCTCACAGACCAGCCCCATCTCCTTTGCCTCGTCAGCGCCGATCATCATCCCGGTCAGGCACAGACGCATGGCATTATATTTACCGACTGCGCGCACCAGTCTTTGCGAGCCACCGGCCCCCGGCATAACGCCGACCTTGACCTCGGGCTGGCCGAATTTTGCACTCTTTCCCGCCAGGATAATATCGGAAATCATCGCAAGCTCCATCCCGCCGCCAAGGGCAAAACCATTGACCGCCGCAATAACAGGCCGGGGATAGTCGGCAAATGTATTATAGAGCCGCTCGACATGGGTCTTGTAATAATCGACCGCGCTCAACAGCGACATTTCCTTCAGGTCGGCCCCGGCGGCAAAGGCCTTGTTGTCGCCGGTCAGAATGACGGCGCGGATGTCTTCGCGCCCTTTCAACAGGTCAAATTTTTCGGCTATCAGGCGGCGCACATTAAGGTTGAGCGCATTATAAGCCCCGGGCCGGTTGATGCGGACAACAGCAATATGATCTTCGGGGAATTCGAGCAGCACCTCTTCCGTCATGATGTTTTCCTCAGCTTAAAAAGCATTCAGCCCGGTTTGCATCCGGCCCAGTATCAGCGCATGGACATCATGGGTGCCTTCATAGGTATTGACGGCTTCCAGATTCATCACATGGCGGATCACATGGAATTCATCGCTGATACCGTTGCCGCCGTGCATGTCCCGGGCCATGCGCGCAATGTCGAGCGACTTGCCGGCATTATTGCGCTTGAGCAGGGAGATCGCATCGGGGGACAGTTTGCCCTGATCCTTGAGCCGTCCGGCATTGAGACAGGCATGAAGGCCGAGGGTGATTTCGGTCTGCATATCGGCGAGCTTCTTCTGAATCAGCTGATTGGCGGCGAGCGGACGGCCAAACTGTTTGCGGTCCAGAGTATATTGCCGTGCCGCATGCCAGCAGAATTCCGCCGCGCCGAGCGCCCCCCAGGCGATGCCGAAACGGGCATTGGAGAGACAACCGAGCGGGCCTTTCATGCCGACCACACCCGGCAGCAGATTTTCTTCCGGCACAAAGACCTCATCCATAACGATTTCCCCGGTGATCGAGGCCCGGAGCGAGAATTTTCCCTCAATCTTGGGGGTGGTGAGACCTTTCATGCCGCGTTCCAGCAGAAAGCCGCGCACCTTGCCGTCATCAGCTTTGGCCCAGACCACCATCACATCGGCAATCGGTGAATTGGTGATCCACATTTTGGCGCCGCTCAGACTATAACCGCCGTCCACTGTGCGGGCGCGGGTCTGCATGCCGGATGGGTCGGAGCCTGCATTCGGCTCGGTCAGGCCGAAACAGCCGACATATTCACCGCTGGCAAGACGCGGCAGAAATTTTTCTTTCTGGGCCTCGGAACCATAGGCATGGATCGGGAACATCACCAGAGAGCTTTGCACCGACATGGCGCTGCGATAGCCGCTGTCCACCCGTTCCACCTCACGCGAGATCAGACCGTAGGACACGTAACCGACCCCGGCACAGCCATAGCCCTCAATGGTCGGGCCAAGCAGGCCCAGTTCCCCCATCTGGGTCATGATATTGCGGTCAAAATTTTCATTGCGATTGGCGTCGAGAATACCCGGCATCAACTCATTCTGACAGAAAGTACGGGCGCCGTCGCGGATCATCCGTTCCTCTTCGGTGAGGAAGTCTTCCAGCAGCAATATATCATCCCACGGGGAAGTGGGCCATTTCGGACTTGCCATTTTTTTGGCCATAGTCTTGGTCTCCTAATCAGTATGCGAAGTTATCGCTTGTTCCTTACGGCATCATTGCCGTGACTTCAATTTCTATTTTTGCCCGCACTTCTACCAGTGCGGAGATGCCGATACAGGCCATAACCGGAAAATTTTTGCCGATTATATCCTTGTATATCGCCCCGAATTCACGGATGCGCGCCCGGTATCCCGCCATATCAGTCACATACCAGGTCATCCGGGTGATATGTTCCGGTCCGCTGCCGCCAGCCTCCAATATTGCCCGGATGTTGAGCAGAGCCTGACGGAATTGATCAACCAGATCATCCGATTCGAATTCTTCCCGGGCATTCCAGCCGACAACCCCGGCAAGAAAGAACATTTTTCCTTCGGCAATAATGCCGTTTGAATATCCCCGGGGTCGTGGCCAGCCGGGCGGTACTATATGCTGCATGTCATTCTCCTGCCTAATCAAGCATGGTTAAATCGGTATTTCAATACCAAATTATATTTTTTTCAAATAAATACTTGCCTAAAATCATTTTATATATAAAATAAAATATATACAACAAAGAAAATAAGTTATAATATCAGGACATATATTAGTTAAATAGTTAAATAATACAACATAAATATAGGCCGTGAACAGGATTTGGAACTTTTTATTAATTCATATCCACAGTTCTGATTGGTATGAAGAATAAATATCAAGTATAAAATAAAACTGTTTGTGGCGACTCATAACCTTGAACATTTAAAAGGATAAAATAATGAAAATTGTCGTATTGGGTGGTGGCCCGTCTGGCGTATATCTCGCCATATCAATGAAGCTGAAGAATCCCGCCCATGATATTACGGTTTATGAAAGAAACCGTGATGATGATACCTTTGGCTGGGGGGTGGTGTTTTCCGATCAGACCATGGATAATCTGCGTGCCAATGATCCGGTCAGCGCCGCAACGATGGTCAATGAACTGATTCGCTGGGATGATGTGGCGGTCCATTACCGGGATGAGGTAATCTCGTCCGGTGGTCATGGTTTTATTGGCATTGGCCGGTTGCGTCTGCTGCAAATCCTGTATGAGCGCGCCCGTGAACTCGGGGTTGCCTTTGAATTTGAAACTGAATTCGAGGTAGAGGACGTCACGACGAAATTTGCCGATGCCGACCTGATTGTTGCCGCCGACGGCCTGAACAGCAAAATCCGCAACCATGACTTGCAGGCCTTTGACTGTGATATTGATGTCCGGCCCAATAAATTTGTCTGGCTCGGCACCAAACAGCGGTTTGATGATGCCTTTACCTTTATTTTTGAACAGACCGAACATGGCTGGATCTGGGTTCACGCCTACCAGTTTGACAAGGACACCTCGACCTTTATCGTTGAATGCGGGCCGGAAACCTACGAATCCTTCGGTTTTGAGCATATGAGCCATGAGGAAAGCGCCGAGGTCTGCCGGAAGATTTTTGAAAAATATCTGGGCGGCCATGACCTGATGACCAAATCGGCCCATATTCGCGGTTCGGCATGGATCAATTTTCCGCGCGTATTATGCCATCAATGGGTCAAGGATAATGTGGTCCTGATTGGTGATGCAGCCCATACCGCCCATTTCTCGATCGGGTCGGGCACCAAGCTCGGTTTTGAGGACGCTATCAGCCTCGCAGACCATCTGAATTCAGGCGAAAGCGTTAAAGAGGCCCTGCGGGCCTATCAGGACGAGCGCGAACTTGAAGCCTTGAGATTGCAGAACGCCGCCCGCAATTCCATGGGCTGGTTTGAGGAAATCGATCGTTATCTTGAGTATGATCCGATCCAGTTCGCCTATGCGCTGCTGACCCGGTCCCAACGGGTCAGCCATGAAAACCTGCGGCTCCGTGACCGGGAATGGCTGGAAAATGTCGAAAAATATTTCGCCGAAAAGGCCACCGGCAAAGCTGTTACCAGGCCGGTGCCGCCGATGTTCACGCCCTATAAATTACGTGGTATGACATTGCAGAACCGGGTCGTGGTCTCGCCCATGTCGATGTATTCGGCGACAGACGGCCTGATCAATGATTTCCATTTCGTCCATTACGGCGCGCGTGCCATGGGCGGGGCGGGATTGATGTATACGGAAATGACCGACGTCTCCGCCGACGGGCGCATCACCCCGGGCTGTGCCGGAATTTATACGGACGCCCATACCGCCGCCTGGAAGCGGGTGGTGGATTACGCCCATGACAACAGCAATTGCAAGCTTGCCCTGCAGCTTGGCCATGCGGGCCGCAAAGGCTCGACCCGGGTCGGCTGGGAAGGTTATGACATGCCGCTGGAAGAAGGCAACTGGGAATTAATCGCCCCGTCCGCCATAAAATGGGACAAGGCGAATCAGCTGCCACGGGAAATGACCGCCGATGATTTCACCCGGGTACGGGATGACTTTGTTGCCGCGACCCGGCGGGCGATTGAGGCGGGCTTTGACATGATCGAGCTTCATGCGGGTCACGGCTATCTTCTGTCCTCCTTTATCACCCCGGTCAGCAACCGGCGCACGGACGAGTATGGTGGTTCGCTTGAAAACCGGCTGCGTTTCCCGCTTGAGGTCTTTCGGGCCATGCGCGCCGTCTGGCCGGATGACAGGCCGATGTCGGTCCGGATATCCTCTACCGACTGGATTGGCGACAAGGGGGTCACCCCGGCGGAAGCCGTGCTGATTGCCCGCGCCTTTGCCGATGCCGGGGCGGATATTATTGATGTCTCGACCGGGCAGACCCTGCCGGTCGATCAGGTCAACCCGGTCTTTGGCCGTATGTTCCAGACCCCGATGTCGGACCGGATTCGTAATGAAGCCCGGGTTGCGACCATGGCGGTCGGCAATATCTATGAAACCGATCATGTCAACAGTATCCTTGCCGCCGGACGGGCCGATCTTGTGATGCTGGCCCGGCCCCATCTGATGGACCCGAACTGGACCATTCGCAGTGCCGCCGAGCTGGAATATCACGGGGACGCGGTGACGGTGCCCAAACAATATATGACGGCCTATACCCAGCTTGAGACCAATCTGAAGCGGGCGGCGGAAATGGCGCTCAATGTCTGACGGGCAGAATCTTGTCGGGAAACATGCGGTTGTCACCGGCGGTGGACGGGGCATTGGTGCCGTCATCGCCGACAGCCTGAATGAAGCCGGGGCGCAGGTCACCATCATGGGCCGCAATATGGATGTCCTGCGGGACAAGGCCCAACAGTTGAATGACGGGCTGGCTATACAGTGCGATGTTACCGATGAAGACTCGGTGACGACGGCCTTTGCCGCCGCGACCAAGCAACACGGCCCGGTGGATATTCTGGTCAATAATGCCGGGGCCGCCCGGTCGCTGCCGTTTATCAAAACCGACCGGGCGCATCTGCAACAGATGCTTGATGTCAATTTGATCGGTCCTTACCTCTGTATTCAGGCGGTATTGCAGGAAATGATAGACAAAAAATCTGGCCGGATTATAAATATAGCCAGTACGGCGGCGCTCAAGGGCTATTCTTACGTCACCGCCTATGGTGCGGCCAAGCATGGCGTGCTCGGGCTGACCCGGTCACTGGCGCTGGAAATGGCGACCAGGGGTGTCACGGTAAATGCGGTATGTCCCGGATTTACCGATACCGACATTGCCCGGGATGCGATCAGTAATATTGTTGCCAAAACCGGTCGGACAGAGGATGAGGCCATTCGGGAACTGGTTGTTCATAACCCTCAAAAGCGTCTGATTCAGCCGGACGAGGTGGCCGCAACCGTGCTGTGGCTGTGCGGGGACAAATCAGTATCAATAACGGGTCAGGCCATCGCCGTCGCTGGCGGGGAGGTCATGTAACAGGAAAAATACCATATGGCAGATGATAACAAGGATGTTGACAATGAATCCGGCGATAATGAACCCGGCACCAGAAAACTGGGCCTGTGGCTGCGGCTGATCACCAATTCAACCCTGATTGAAAAGGAAATCAGGGCGCTGTTCCGGTCGGAATTCGGCGTGACGCTGCCGCGCTTTGACCTGATGTCAGCGCTCTACCGGGAGCAGGGCGGACTGACCATGGGGGAACTCTCCAAAAGGCTGCTGGTGTCCAACGGCAATGTTACCGGCATTGTCGAACGGCTACAGAAAGAGGGGCTGGTGGACCGCTGGATTTTGCCGACTGACCGGCGGATTTACAGCGTCGGCCTGACCCGCAAGGGCCGCAATGATTTCAGGGAAATGGCCAGCCGCCACAAGGAATGGATCGGCGATATTTTACAGGAACTGGGGGAAGAAGACCTCGGACCAATGATAGGCATGATGGATCACCTGCGGGAGATTCTCCATAAACGACAGCATAGAAAACAGGAAAAATAACCCGATGAAACTGGCAAATCTGAAACCGAAGCATTTCCTATGGCATATGGAAGGGGAGGTCGCCGTCATCCGGCTCAACAGGCCGGAGCGCAAAAATCCGCTGACCTTCGAGTCTTATGCCGAATTGCGTGATACCTTCCGCGATATGGTCTATGCCGAGGATGTCAAGGCGGTGGTCTTTGCCAGCAATGGCGGCAATTTCTGTTCCGGCGGCGACGTCCATGACATTATTGGTCCGCTGCTTGACAGGGATATGAAAGGCCTGCTCGACTTCACCCGCATGACCGGTGATCTGGTGAAAGCCATGATCAACTGCAAAGTCCCGATTATCGCCGCGACCGAGGGCATTTGCGTCGGCGCCGGGGCCATGGTTTCGCTCGCCTCCGACATCCGCTTTGCCGCGCCCGACTGCAAGACCGCCTTTCTGTTCACCCGGGTCGGGCTGGCGGGGTGTGATATGGGGGCCTGCGCGATGCTGCCACGCGCTATTGGCCAGAGCCGCGCTGCCGACCTACTCTATACCGGGCGGGCGATGAGCGCGGATGAGGGCGAACGCTGGGGCTATTTCACCAGAATTGTCGAGGCCGACTGCCTGTTTGACGAGGCGCTGAAATATGCTCAAAGGCTGGCCGATGGTCCGAATTTTGGCCAGATGATGACCAAAACCATGCTGGCCCAGGAATGGAGCATGTCGCTGGACATGGCGATTGAGGCCGAGGCCCAGACCCAGTCTATCTGTATGCAGACCAGGGATTTCCGCCGGGCCTATGATGCCTTTGTCGCCAAACAGAAACCGGCCTTCAAGGGAGACTGATATGGATCAGACCTATCTCGACTGGCCGTTTCTCGACCCGGGTCATAAAAAACTTGCCGGTGATCTGGATAA
>JALUWZ010000057.1 GCA_027019205.1 Emcibacter sp. | reverse complement strand
TGCCGCCTGAATGATTTTTTCTTCCGGCGCATCGGGGGGCGAGGGCATCTGTACCTTCAGCGGAAGATTGTCTCCAGAGATTTCCTCTCCGGCGATATTTTCCGGAAAGCTGATGAATACGCCGCCTGGTTTTTCCGCCTGGGCATCCTTGAAGGCCTTGCGGACCAGTTCCGGGATAATGGCTGGTTCCAGTATTTCGGTGCTGTTCTTTGATATGGGGTCAAATAAACTGACCAGATCAAGGATCTGATGGCTTTCCTTGTGCATACGGGTCGTGGCCCCTTGCCCGGCGATGGCAACAACCGGCGAGCTGTCCATGGTCGCATCGGCAAAACCGGTGACAAGATTGGTGGCGCCGGGACCGAGGGTCGCGAGACAGACTCCGGCGCAGCCCGTCAGCCGCCCGTGGACATCGGCCATAAAGGCGGCGGCCTGTTCATGGCGGACAGTGATAAATTCGATACTGCTTCCCCGCAGGGCATCCATGACAAAAAGATTTTCTTCCCCGGGGATGCCGAATATTTTATCAACCCCCTCATTTTCAAGACACCGGACGAATAATTCCGCAGCTGTAGCCATGACATGTCACCTGATGTTATATGAATTGGTTAATCTTCATTAACATGCTTCGTCAGGCACGGCTAATTAATAGTGGAAAACTCACGATTTAGTGAATCCGCGCCCTAAAATCTCTGGCCAACGGGTTTGACAAATTCATATTCTTTCATTTCGACAATTTTGTCGATGACAAAGCCCTTGCGCTCGGGATATTTTTTATGAACTTTGCGGATTACCTCCTGCTCGTCCGCGCCTTCATAGGACAGGAAATTCAGACGGGCCCATTCCCGGCTGAAATTGGGATGTTCCTTATTCTGCTTGTCCATCTCCCGGACCTGCTGATTATAGACCGAAACTTCAAATTTCTTGCGTTTTTCACTCATTACAATTTACTTTTTAATAATATTACCGACCTGTCCGATAATATGCGATTTTGTTTAAAGTGGATTTAATAATGCATAAAATGTGATTTAATAGCGTAAAAAACTCTATATGCTACCCGGATAATTTTTGGAGAATAATTTATGTCACTGTCAAAATCAGCTTTTGCCCTGCTCGCAGGACTGTGTTTTTTTGCCTCTGTATTATTCACATATCAGGCCCGGGCCGAAAAGCTGACGATTGAGCGTATTACCTCAAGCCCGGCCCTTGTCGGCAGTGCGCCGCGCGAGGTAAAATTCTCTCCGGACGGTGCGCGGGTGACTTTCCTGCGGCCCAATGCCAGAGATTACAAACAGCTTGACCTGTGGGAATATAACCTGAAGGACAGGAAAACACGGATGCTGGTGGCGGCCTCGTCCATTACCGGCGGGATTGAGCATCTCTCACAGGTGGAGCGGGCGCGGCGCGAACGGATGCGGATTACAAATACCGGAATTGTCGCCTATAGCTGGTCGCGGGATGGCCGCAAATTACTGTTTCCGCTGGCGGGTGATCTTTACCAGTATGAGATCAGCAGCGGCAGGGTTGATCGCCTGACCCGATCCCCCGACAGCGAAACCGACAGCCGTTTTTCGCCCCGGGGAAATTATATCTCCTATATTCTCGATTTCAATATCCATATTGTCGATGTACGGACCGGCAAGGATCGCCGGCTGACCCGGTCCCGGACCCCGACCGTCAAGAATGGCAGTGCCGAATTTATCGCCATGGAGGAGATGGACCGCGACACCGGCTACTGGTGGTCGGAGGATGAGAAATATATAGCCTTTATCCGTTTTGACGAGGCCCCGGTGAAAATCGGCCAGCGCTATGAAATAAATCGCAACGGGTTTAAACTTCTCAAAGAACGCTATCCCCGGACCGGCAGCCGGAATGTCTCGGTCCAGCTCGGCATCATGACGGTCCGGACCGGGCGGGTCAAATGGGTTGACCTGGGCAGGGACAAGGATATTTATCTGGCGCGGGTGAAATGGCTGCCGGACAGCAGCGGCATCTTTTTCCAGCGGCTGAACCGCGCCCAGACCCGGCTTGATGTGATTTTTGCCGATGCGAAAACGGCGCGGACCCGGCCTGTGCTGAGCGAAAGATCAAAATACTGGGTTAATCTGCAAAAGAACCTGAAATTCATCAGGGGGGGCAAAGAGTTCCTGTGGGCCTCGGAACGCAGCGGCTATAATCATCTTTATCATTACCGGACCGCCGACGGCACCCTGATCGGGCAATTGACGGCAGGAAAATGGGTGGTGGATAAACTGCTTCAGGTGGACGGGGACAGGGTTTATTTCTCCGCCAATGCCGATACCCCGCTTGAACATCATCTCTACCGGGTAAAATTATCTGATCACGAGGTTGCCAAACCACAGCGGATTTCCACCGGCCATGGCTGGCACAAATTTGTCTTTTCGAAAAGGGGCACGGATTATATCGACTATTATTCCGATCCCGGAACCCCGCCGCAGGTATCTCTTCATCGGGCAGACGGGCAGCGTCTGTCATGGATTGATGAAAATGCCCTGAAAGAAGGTCATCCGTATTTCCCCTATCTTAAAGATCATATTATGCCGGACTTTGGCAAATTTACCGGCCCCGGCGGCACTGAGCTATATTACCGGATGTACAAGCCGGCCCATATGAAAAAAGGCCGGAAATATCCGGTAATTTTTGCCCTTTACGGCGGTCCCGGCGTGCAATTGGTCAAACGGGCATGGGACAAGCCTTTCCACCAGCTGCTGGCCCAGAACGGCTATATTGTCTTTACCCTCGACAATCGGGGCAGTGCCAATCGCGGGGTTGATTTCGAGGCGGCACTTTATCGCCGCATGGGTAAAG
>JALUWZ010000056.1 GCA_027019205.1 Emcibacter sp. | reverse complement strand
ATTTTTCAATGCCAAAGGGGGCCAGACTGAAAAACAGATAATCAAGGAATTGCACCGCAATGAACAGCAGGCCGAGCGAGGCCTTTTTCTCCACCGATTTCAGGGCAAGCCCCGCCGCATAATGACCGATAAACATGATATTCTCTCCCGCTTTTGACCAAAGCCTAGCATAATTTCAGCGCATGTGCAGTGGAATATTTTACGCGTCGGAGGGTGAAGCTCGAATTGGACGAGGCCACCAGGGGATGGCTGAGCAGATGACGGGAGAGAAATATTTCATACTCCTCGACCGTTGGCACCATCACCACCAGCATATAATCATAATTGCCCACCACCGCATAGCATTCCATGACTTCCGCGCGCGAGGCGATAAAATCCTCAAACTCAACCCGTGTATCCTCCCCGTGACGCACGAGGCGAAGATTGATCAGCGCACAGACCTGCATGCCGATTTTTTTCGGGTCAAGCAAGGCCACCTGCCTGCGGATAACCCCGACCTCCTCAAGATTTTTAATCCGCCGCCAGACCGAGGTCGCCGAGACCCCGGTCCGCTCGGCAATATCCTGATGGGTGAGGGTCGCATCCGCCTGAATCAGGTTGAGAATCTTTCTGTCCGACTCATCCAGTGAAATTACCATTTCAATATATCCTGTATTTTGGGTTTATTTTTCAATTTTAACCGGTAAAACCAAAAATTAAAAACAATATTTCACCATTTAAGGAGTATATTTACAATAATTAATGACTTTACCAACAGGAGAATATGACAATGGCTGACCCGCATGACAACCCGATGGGGCTGGACGGTTTTGAATTTATCGAATATGCCGCGCCTGATCCCGATAAATTGCGGCGGCTGTTCAGGAAACTCGGCTTTCGCGCCACCGCCCGCCACCGGTCAAAGGATGTTACGCTTTATCAGCAGGGGGATATAAACTTCCTGATCAATGCGGAGCCGGACAGCTTTGCCCAGCGTTATGCCTTTGCCCACGGGCCGAGCATCTGTTCGATGGCCTTCCGGGTCAGGGATGCCAAGCAGGCCTACCGGCATGCGCTGCAAAATGGCGGGCAGGCGGTGATCAGCGATGCGGGACCGATGGAGCTTAACATTCCGGCGATTGAAGGCATCGGCGGCAGCCGGCTCTATCTTGTTGACCGCTACGGCGACCAGACGATTTATGATGTTGATTTCGTCCCTTGCACGGATGAGGCCGACAGGGACGTACAGGATTGCGGCCTGCAATCCATTGATCATCTGACCCATAATGTCTATCAGGGACGCATGTCTTACTGGGCCGAATTTTACGAGAAGATTTTTAATTTCCGCGAGCTGAAATATTTCGATATTGACGGCAGGAAAACCGGCCTTACCAGCAAGGCGATGACCAGCCCGTGCGGCAAGATTCATATCCCGCTTAATGAATCCAAGGACGGCAAGTCACAGATTGTCGAATATCTGGTGGAATATCGCGGCGAAGGCATCCAGCATGTCGCCTTTTCGACAAAGGATATTTATAAATCCGTTGATCAGTTGCGGGCCAATGATGTCACTCTGCAGGATACCCTCGATACCTATTTTGACATGATTGACGGACGGATTGACCATCATGATGAAGATGTTGAGGAACTGCGCAAGCGCCGTATCCTGATTGATGGCTCGAAAAAGGACGGTATCCTGTTGCAGATATTCACCGATACCGTTATCGGGCCGATCTTTTATGAAATTATCCAGCGTAAAGGCAATAACGGCTTTGGCGAGGGTAATTTCAAGGCGCTGTTCGAATCGATCGAACTCGATCAAATGCGACGCGGGGTGATATAGGGGGGCAACACCCCCCTATACAGCAGCGCGGGCGAGCGTGGCAGAAGCCGGCGAAAATTCTATTTTCTGCTGGGAAATGGACCCGGCGGTCAGGCCGGTCACGATAATGGCGGCGACAATCGCCAGATTACGCAGCACTTCCCAGCTTTCGACCTTGACAAAAATCCGGCGGCGGCCTTTCTGCTGCCTGTTGGTTACCAGACCCATAAAGCTGTTGGCGTCGATATCGTTTGTTAAAAATGTGGTCATGTTACTTCTCCTGTTTATGTTTAAATTCTCTCACCATCTATTTCGCTGTGTTTCTGTTATAGCGACTTGGTGTACTACATACATAGTACACTAGATCAATAATAGTCAACAGAAAAAAGAAATAAAATTTATATTCCTTATATTTCAATGGGTTGAATAATATTTTGTTAGGGGATTATCTGTTATACTCATTTAAATAACTGTATTAGGCTATATAAACTGATATGATTCGAGCCGACAGATGACCGATTCCCGCCAATGACGGAAAAAGGATTTACTTTCATAATGAAATTAATTACAGTCGCCCCGAGAATTGACCAGCCCCGTGGGTGGTCGCTGGATAACCAGGGTATTGATTATGACTGAAATGACTGCGGCACAGGCCATTGTGGAAGGCCTGATCACAAATAATGTTGATACGGTCTTTGGCCTGCCCGGGGCGCAGATGTATGATCTTTTTGAAGCGCTCTATCAACGCCGGGACAAAATCCGGGTTATCGGTGCGCGTCATGAACAGGGGCTGGGCTATATGGCGTTCGGCTATGCCCGCTCAAGCGGCAGGCTCGGGGTATTTTCACCGGTGCCGGGACCGGGGGTTTTGAATACCACGGCGGCGCTCTGCACGGCCTACGGTGCCTCAACATCTGTTTTATGCCTGACCGGGGAAGTAACGACAAGCTTTATGGGACAGGGGCGCGGCCATCTTCACGAGCTGCCGGACCAGCTGGCCATTCTCAAAGGTCTGACCAAATGGGCGGCC
>JALUWZ010000055.1 GCA_027019205.1 Emcibacter sp. | reverse complement strand
CGGGCAGCTCGGCGATTATCCGCGTTTCAATGAGGAGAATATTGCGGTGCTGCGGGAGGCGGTGGCCAGGGGATATACCCAATATTGCACCTCTATGAAGGGATATGAGACCTCGATTTCGACTCATATTGTCGATGATGTGAAGAAAAGCGTCTTTTATGCGCCTTTCACCCGTTTTCCGGCCAGAATCCCGGCTGAAAAGCGCGCCGAGATCACAAAACGCGGCGTGGCCCTGATCCGGGGCAAGGTTATTCCGGCCTATAGAAAGCTCTATAAATTCTACAGGGAGGTCTATGCCCCGGCCTGCCGCAAGACGGCGGGGATCAGCAGCGTCAAAGGCGGCAAGTCCTATTATGATTATCTGATCCGGAAATTTACCACGACCGATATGACCCCGGAGCAGATTCACGCAAAGGGTTTGAGCGAGGTCAGGCGTCTGCGGGGCGAAATGATGAAAATCATCAAACAGGTCAAATTCAGGGGGACATTTAAAGAATTTATTGCCTTCCTGCGAACTGACCCGCGCTTTTATACGACCGAGCCTGAGGATTTGCTGGAAAAGGCGGCGCTGATTGCCAAGCGGATGGATGGCCAATTGCCGAAATTATTCGGTTTCCTGCCGCGTAATCCGTACGGTATCCGGGAGATTCCTGCCGATATTGCCGAAAAAACCACCACCGCCTATTACATGCCGTCCAATGGCGATGGCAAGACGGCGGGGAATTATTATGTCAATACATCATTGCTGAAAAGTCGCCCGCTCTATACGCTGGAAGCCCTGACCTTTCATGAGGCGGTGCCGGGACATCATCTGCAAATCGCCATTCAGAAAGAGCTGGATATGCCGATGTTCCGCAAATATGCCGACTTCACCGCCTTTGTCGAGGGCTGGGCGCTTTATGCCGAAAGACTCGGGCTGGAGGCCGGGTTTTATAAGGACCCCTACAGTAATTTTGGTCGTCTGACCTATGAAATGTGGCGCGCCTGTCGTCTGGTGGTTGATACCGGCATCCATGCCATGGGCTGGTCGCGTCAGCAGGCGATTGATTATATGATGGAGAATACCTCACTCAGCCCGCATAATATCACGACCGAGGTCGATCGCTATATCACCTGGCCGGGGCAGGCGCTGGCTTATAAAATCGGTGAGTTGAGCATCACCGCCCTGCGCCGGGAAGCGGAAAAATCGCTCGGCGAAAAATTTGATCTGCGGGCCTTTCATGACATAGTGCTGGGCAACGGGGCGCTGCCGGTTGATATGTTGCGGGACGTGGTGCGCGACTGGATCAGGCAACAGAAGGCGCATCGCCGGGCAGGGTGAACCAGCGCAACGACGCATATTTTTCCGGCAGCGGCGGGAGTGGGTCCGTCAGGTCAGCTTCTGCCTCCCGCAGGAATTTTCCGGTCTGGTCAAGATAGTCCCGCAAAGGCCGCCGCTTGCCATGTTGGCTGTTTTCCGGCGGCTGGAATTTCCCGCCGTCAAAGCTGATGCCATTCAGGGAGCGGATTGCCGGTATCTGTCCGGTCCGACAGCTCCAGATAGCGCGGTCCGGGTCATATATATACGATCCCAGCAGCTTCCAGCCATATTCGGCGATCAGCTCCACGGCGCCGAGGATATAGTCAAACGTCTCCTGATCAATGAAGTAATTGAAATTAAGCCGCACCCAGCCCGGTTTCAGGACCAGATGGCCGTCCTCCACCGCTTCGGCAATCGCCCGGCTGTGGGCCATGTCGATATTAAGCAATTCATGGCCATATGGCCCGGCGCAGGAACAGCCGCCGCGCAGTTGAATGCCGAACAGGTCATTGATCAGCGCATCGACAAAGCCGAAATGCAGCGGCTTGCCCTGCCGCATGATCAGAAAGGACAGGATTGACAGCCGCCGGGCCGACGGATTGCCAAGGATTTTTATTGCCGGATTGCGTGACCAGCGGCTGATGGCGCGCTCTGTCATCACCTGTTCCCGATGCTCAATCACATCCGCCCCGACCGCATCCTTGAGCTGGAAAACCAGACCGGCGCGAATCGATTCGATGATGGCCGGGGTGCCACCCTCTTCGCGATGTTCGCCCGGCGGATTATAGCGGTGATCTTCCGGCGAGACATAGGATACCGTGCCACCGCCCGGAATGCTTGGCACCCGGTTGAGCAGCAGATGGCGCCTGATCACCAGCACGCCCGGGGTGCCCGGCCCGCCGATAAATTTGTGGGGCGAGAGGTAAAGCCCGTCCAGATTATGACCCCTCACATCTATATCAACATAGGGTCCGGCTGCCGCATAGTCCCAGAAGGCCAGCGCCCCCTTTTCGTGTAAAATCCGCGTGATGGCGGCGACATCGCTCAACAGGCCGGTGACGTTGGAGGCGGCGGAAAAGCTGCCAATTTTGGTGTGGCGGTCAGCATATGTCTCAAGTTCCGCCCGAAGAGACATCTGATCAATCGCGCCGTCTTTATCCAGCGGGATAGTGACAACATCGGCAATGCTCTCGCGCCACGCCAGTTCGTTGGAATGATGCTCATAGGGGCCGATAAAAATCACTGGTCTGTCATTTTCGGCCATATGGGCCGACAGGTGATATTTATCCTCAAGACCTGCCGGAATACGGATATTGAGAATTTCCACCATTTTCTGGATGGCCGAGGTCGCACCGGAGCCGCAGAAGATTACCGCGTCATCCTCCCCCGCCCCGACGGACTGCCGGATCAGCCCCCGGGCCTGTTCGCGAAATGCGGTGGTCTGCCGCCCGGTGGCCGAGGCCTCCGAATGGGTGTTGGCGTAAAAGGGCATCACGCTGTCCCTGATATAATCCTCAATAAAGGTCAGGGAGCGGCCCGAGGCGGTATAGTCGGCATAAATCAGCGGTTTCAGGCCGAAGGGGGTCGGGAACAGCCGTCCTTCACCAATGACCGACTGTCTGATCTGTTCAATGAGTTTTGCCGGTTTCTCCTGTCTGGTCATTTTTATCGTCACCTGTTTTCCCGAGATAGATCTCTGTGGAATTCTTAATTTCTTCCATGGCGAAATTGGAGGTAACGTCACTCAGGCTGGTCGCCTCGATAAAGCGTTTGTAAAAATCATCATAGGCGGCAATATCGCCGACAATCACCCGGAGCAGATAGTCATATTCGCCGGACATCCGGTAAAAACCCGCAACTTCCGGGAAATCCGACACGGTTTTCGAGAAATCCTCCAGCCATGCCCGGTTATGCTGGCTGGTTTTGACCTGCACAAAAACCGATACATTGCGTTCAAGCATTCCGCCGTCCAATATGGCGACCCGGCCCTTGATAACGCCTGTTTTTTCCAATTTCTGAATCCGGCGCCAGCAGGGGGTTTTTGTCAGTCCCACCCGCCGGGCCAGTTCATCGATTGGCATACTAATATTCTTTTGTAATAAGTCAAGTAGTGCTAAATCTATCTTATTAAAGTTCATTTTATCCTTCTTTTATATGATTTATTAGAATTTAATTCTTAATACCTATCATATTATTCTCTAGCCTGGCAACCCTGTTCCGGCTTTGGGCGGATAAAGAAAGAAAATTCCGGCAGCCGGGAACAAAAAAAGTGGACCCGGCAGGCTTTTTTTACGAATTTGCCAATAAAAGCCCAAACAGTCGTTTATTTTTTTGTCGGCTTATGTATCATGCAGCCGTGATTCAATTGACAGCGGCCTTTCCATGAGGTAACTGTAATTATATTGCGCTGCAACAAAGGTTGAGAGTGTGAGAAGGTTAACGAGATTCAACAATTGAGAAATATCATTGCTTAAATGATGGGAGAACAGCCCCGATGAAGATTCTGGTCCCGGTGAAACGGGTGATTGATTATAATGTCAAGGTTCGTGTCAAGGCGGATAACAGCGGTGTGGAGCTTGCCAATGTCAAGATGTCCATGAACCCCTTTGATGAAATTGCCGTTGAGGAAGCCCTGCGGCTGAAAGAGGCCGGCACGGCAGAGGAAGTCATTGCCGTCTCCATCGGCCCGGCCCAGGCACAGGAAACCCTGCGCACGGCGCTGGCCATGGGGGCGGACCGGGCGATACTGGTCAAGACTGATGAGGCGGTCGAGCCTCTCGCCATTGCCAAAATTCTGAAAGAGATTGCGGGTGAAGAAAAGCCCGGCATGATCCTGCTTGGCAAGCAGGCGATTGACAATGACTGTAACCAGACCGGCCAGATGCTGGCGGCCCTGCTCGGCTGGCCCCAGGGGACTTTCGCCTCCGAGGTTAAAGTCAGCGACGGGCATGTTAATGTGACCCGCGAAATTGACGGCGGGCTGGAAACGGTTCGCCTTGATCTTCCGGCGGTTATCACTGCCGACCTCCGGCTGAATGAGCCGCGTTATGCCTCCCTGCCCAATATTATGAAGGCCAAGCGCAAGCCGCTGGACACCAAGGAACCTGCCGATTACGGGGTCGATACCACACGTCGGGTCACCACGCTGAAGGTTGAGGAACCGGCCAAACGACAGGCCGGAATTATTGTCGAAAGCGTGGCCGAACTGGTCACCAAATTGCGTGACGAAGCGGGAGTAATCTGAACATGACATCACTTGTAATTGCCGATCATGACAATATCAGCCTGAAAGACAGCACATTGAATGCCGTCAGCGCCGCCTTGAAACTCGGCGATGTGGATATTCTGGTCGCCGGGTCTGATTGTGCCGGGGCTGCGGAGGCTGCGTCAAAGGTCGAGGGCGTTTCGAAGATACTGGTTGCGGACAGCGCAGAATATGCCCATCCGCTGGCGGAGGTTATCGCCCCGCTGGTGGTCAGTCTGGCCGACGGCTATGATGCGATACTGGTTGCGGCGACAACATCGGGCAAGAATTTCATGCCACGGGTGGCGGCTCTGCTCGACATGGCGCAGATTTCAGACATTATTTCGGTTGAAAGCGCCGATACCTTCAAACGGCCCATCTATGCCGGTAATGCCATTGCGACCGTGCAGTCGAGCGATGCGAAAAAGCTGATCACCGTCCGGACAACGGCCTTTCCGGCGGCAGCGGCCAGTGGCGGTTCGGCAGCAATTGAAAATGTGGCACCGGTGGCAAATCCCGGTATTTCAAGCTTTGTCGGGGCCGAGCTGTCAAAGTCCGAACGTCCGGAACTGACCAGTGCGAAAATTATTATTTCCGGCGGTCGGGGCATGGGCAGCGGCGAAAATTTCGCCCTGATAGAGGCAGTGGCAGACAAGCTCGGGGCGGCAGTCGGGGCCTCGCGCGCTGCGGTTGATGCGGGATTTGTGCCGAATGATTATCAGGTTGGCCAGACCGGCAAGATTGTCGCGCCTGACCTTTATATTGCGGTCGGCATTTCAGGCGCCATACAGCATCTGGCCGGGATGAAGGACAGCAAGGTTATTGTTGCCATCAACAAGGACGAGGAAGCGCCGATTTTTCAGGTGGCGGATTACGGCCTTGTCGCTGATTTGTTTCAGGCCTTGCCAGAGCTGGAAAAAGAGCTATCCTAGAAGATCGAAGAATAGTGAGGGGCGGAAAATCTGCCCTTCAGTACAGGTATAATAAAGAGAGATACCCAAAATGGTACAACATGTCGGGATTATAGGTGCGGGGCAGATGGGCAACGGCATTGCCCATGTCTTTGCGGTGGCGGGATATGACGTTCTTCTGAGCGATGTTAATGAAGAGGCCCTGCAGAAAGCCCTGAGCAGGATTGAAATCAATCTTCATCGTCAGACCGCCAAGGGGTTTGTGTCAGAGGCCGAGGCAAAGGCCGCCCTCAGCCGGATTAAGACGACCCATGATCTGACCGATTTTTCCGAAGTTGACCTTGCCATTGAGGCGGCAACGGAAAATGAGAAGGTCAAGATTGCCATTTTTCAGGAATTATGCCCGATATTGAAGGATGATGCCATTCTGGCGACCAATACCTCGTCGATTTCAATTACCCGGCTGGCCTCGACCACCGACCGCCCGGAAAAATTCATCGGGCTTCATTTTATGAATCCGGTCCCGGTGATGAAACTGGTCGAGCTTATCCGGGGCATTGCCACCAGCGAGGAAACCTACCATATTGCAGAGACTTTTATCCGCAAAATCGGCAAAACCTCGGCCAATTCAGAAGATTTTCCCGCCTTTATTGTCAACCGTCTGCTTTTGCCGATGATTAATGAGGCAATCTATACCCTCTATGAGGGGGTCGGCTCGGTCGAGGCAATTGACAAGGCCATGCGGCTTGGTGCCAATCACCCGATGGGACCGTTACAGCTGGCCGATTTTATCGGTCTTGATACCTGTCTGTCGATCATGCAGGTATTGTATGAGGGGCTGGCCGACAGCAAATACCGGCCCTGTCCATTGCTGGTAAAATATGTCGAAGCCGGATGGATCGGCCAGAAAGTCGGTCGCGGCTTTTATGATTATCGCGGTGATGATCCGGTGCCGACCCGCTAGCGGGATATGACGTTTACAGCTCTGTCATCATCTGGTTGGCCTTTTTCTGCAGCTTGGCCATGATCTGGTAGTAATATTTCAGCTCGGTTTTGGTCAGGACCTGTTCAAATTCCTGTCCACGGGCCTCCATCAGCGGTCTGATTTTCTCGCAGATTGCCACCGCCTTGTCGGTGAGATACAGCACTTTGCGCCGTTTGTCTGTTTTGTCCCCGCCAGTAAAAATATAGCCGAGCTTTTCGAGCTTCCCCGTCGCCCGGGTGATGGTCGCCCGGTCCATACCGCATTCGGTGGCAACCTGGGCCGGCATCATGGCCCCCCGACAGCCCAGCATGGCAAGAACCCGCCATTCCCGGGCCGACAGGCCGCTCTGGCGCACATAAACATCCGATGTCACCTGACGGATCAGGTTGGTCAGCCGGCCAATCTGAAACGGCAGATGCTGATAAAGATCAAGCGGCGGGTCCGGCATTTTACCGCCTTTATGCTGTGGTAAATCAACTATATCCCCTGTTATATCTGCCATAAGGCCATTTCCCTGATTATGATCCGGTTACTGTGTCGATATACAGATATGCCGCCGAATGTCAACATGGGCTATTGCACCTGTCGGGCTTTCGCCATGGCACGGTTCGCCCGGATTTCGTCGCCCAGCCGGGCATAGGTTTCGCCGAGAAGCCAGTAAAATTTCTGTTCATTATCCTGCTTTTTCAAGGCGGCTTTTAAATGACTGAGGGACAGGGGGTAATCTCCGGCCTCAAACGCTTCGAGCGCCTGAAAATAGCGGTAATAGGGATTTTTCATCTGGTAGGCCTTGACCAGATTGAAATAATATTCCGATTTTTCACTATTCCCCATATGCTCATACAGGGCGCTGAGATTGCTCAGGACGGATTTTTTTGGACCCTGGGAGTCCAGGGCGATAAAATAGGCCTGCTCGGCATAATTATAAATCCCCTTCATCCGGTACAGCACCCCGAGGTTTGACCATATTGCCGCGTCTTTCGGTGATAATGTCAAGGCCTTGACCAGATAGCGGAAGGCATTTTCATAATCTTCTTCACTCAGATAGTCGGTCCCCTTGTTGCTGTAATAGAGTGCAACGGCATATTTGGCGGAAATATTCCACGCCCGGTAATAGGGTTTGTAGGTCAACCGGTCGATATCGACCACATAATCACGCGATTCCCGCATAAATACCCGGACATTGACATGGCGGCTGGAATAATATAATTCCTCCCCGGCACTGTTCCAGCGGGGCGGGATTTCCACCTCCTGAAAGCGGACATCAAGCCCGCGTTCCCGGGCAAAGGCATAGAATAAATAGCTGAAACCGAGACAATTGCCCTCTGATTTGCGGAAAGCATCCCGCGCGGTATAGGTCTTGGTCGCGTTATATTTCATCGCAAGCGTCCCGGCACCGAACATCATGTCCATCAGGGTTCTGACCCGGGTCATTTCAACATAATTGCGCGGGACATATCTTTCCAGATAGGCCCGCATCCGGTCATCAAGCATCATGACATTATCTTCGGGCAGGGTGATTTCCCGCGCCCTGTCGCCGAATAAGGCCTGTCCGGAAAGCAAATCATCGCGGGTGATTTTGTCAGAGGCATAAATGCGCGGCTGCGGGGCGAGGCTGCTGCAACCTGCCGGAATCAACAGCAGGAACAGGGAAAGGAGCAAATATATTTTTCGTCGGGCAAGCATCCGTAAACCACCTTGTCATTGTCAAGTGTTGTCGTAGATACATCTCACCCCTTGTGGTGACTATAGCACAGGACGGGCCGCAATTCAATTTCCGCTATTTTTTCAGTTCCTGCCTGATATAGGCCCGGAATCTCGGGCCGAAGGGCGGGCGGGCCTGTAACAGCCCGAGAATATCAAACGGCCCCCGTTTGAAAACGCTCATTTCATGGGAGAAGCATTTAAAGCCCGCCACCCCGTGATAATTGCCCATGCCGGATGCCCCGCTGCCGCCAAATGGCAGGTCTTCCTGTCCGACATGGAGCAGGAATTCATCATAGGCCACGCCCCCGGCGATCACCTGACGGCGGATTTTCCCGCCCGTCCGGTCGCGCCCCATAATATAGAGGACGAGGGGCCGGTCCCGGTCGGTGATATAGCGGATTACCTCGTCAATATCATCATAGGGGATGACCGGCAGCAGCGGACCGAAAATCTCTTCCCGCATCAGGGTCATGTCGTCAGTCACCTTGCTGATAACATGGAACGGCATCAGGTTGTCGTCGCGTTCCCCTGCATAGGATGGCGGGGTTGTTATGGTGGCCCCCCTGGCACGGGCATCGGCAACATAGCCCTGCAACCGTTGTTTTTCGCGCTGGCTGATAAGGGCTGTATAGGCGGTAGCCCCGGCTTTTTCGGGGTAAAATTCTTCGGCTTTGGTGACGAGGGCGGATATTAGCGCCGCCATTTTGCCGCGCGGGACAAAGACATAGTCCGGGGCGACGCAAATCTGCCCGGCATTGGCCATTTTGGCGCTGGCGATTGCCCGGGCGGCGCGGTCAATATCGCAGTCCGGCAGGATCACCGTTGGCGATTTTCCGCCCAGTTCAAGGGTGACCGGGACAAGATTTTGCGCCGCTGCCGTCATCACCATCCGCCCGACCCTGCCGGAGCCGGTATAGAATATATGATCAAGCTTCTGCCGGGTGAAAGTCTCGGAAACCTCGACCCCGCCGGGAAATACTGTAATTTCCTCAGGCGAAAAATAATCGGCAATCAGCTTTCGGGTCAGTTCCGAGGTTGCCGGCACATGTTCCGACGGTTTGATAATCACCCGGTTGCCGGCGGCCAGCGCCCCGGCAAGTGGGGAGAAGACCATGCCGATCGGGAAATTCCACGGGCTGATAATGCCGACAACCCCCCTGGGTTTGCACTCAACCCAGGCCCGGCTGCCGAGCAGTCCGAGCGGGAATGCCGGGCTGCGCCGGTCGCGCCTCATCCATTTCCCGACATTTTTGCGCGCATGTTTCAAGGCCTGAACCGATGGCAATATATCGGCAAACAGGGTCAGTTCCGCCGTGCGCTGGCCAAAATCCTGATTGACGGCGGCGATAAAATCATCCCGGTGATCAAGAACAAGGTCAATCGCCCGGGTGAGTCGGTCGATCCTTGCGGCTTTGGAAACCGGCAGTTCCGCCTGAAGTGCTGACCTTTGCCGGGCGACAATATCGGCTATCATGTGAAATATATCCTGATTTTCAACCGGTGAATCTGCGACATTCATGAGAATTCCTGTATATTTTTATTTTCAAGAGAGGATAGAGTATCCTACAATTTAATAAAATTACCATAGAAAACAGGCAGCAGGCTTTATGAACATTAAAACAGGCATCGCCATCATCGGCGGCGGCATCGCCGGAATTACTCTGGCCCTTGAGCTGCTTGAACGCGGCGAGAAGCGGCAGATTACGATTCTTGACGCTCAGGGCGAGGGCAGCTTTGGCGGGCTGGCGAAGGGGGCCTTTGGCGGCATGATGCTGGTCGATACTCCGGCCCAGCGGAAGTCGGGCATCAAGGACAGTCCGGCGCTTGCCCTGCGGGACTGGCACAGTTTCGCAGGCTTTGACGCGGATGATCACTGGCCCCGGCAATGGGCCGGATATTATGTCGATAATGTCACGGGCGAGGTCCATGACTGGATCACGGCAATGGGGCTGAAATTTCTGCCCGCCGTGCAATGGGTCGAGCGTGGATTATATCAGCCCGGCAACAGCGTGCCGCGCTATCATATCCTGCTCGGCACCGCGCAATATCTGATTGAGACCCTGATCCGGCGTCTGAAGGCGGCGGCAGGGGATAATCTTACCCTGCTGTTTAATCACCGGGTGGAGAATTTTATCACGGACGGCGACAGGGTTACCGGCCTTGCCGGGCATGAGAGCCTGTCCGGGAGGTCTTTTCATCTTGATGCAGGGGCCGTCATCATTGCCACCGGCGGAATCGGCGGCAACCTTGACAAGGTCCGACAGCATTGGCCGGGCGGACAGCCGCCGGAAAAAATCCTCAATGGCTGCCATCCGACCGCCGACGGGTATATCCATGATCAGGTGGAGGCGTTGCAAGGCCGGGTGAGCCATCTTGAACGGATGTGGAATTATGCCGCCGGGGTGGCGCATCCAACGCCCGCTTTTGCCGGCCACGGTCTTAGTCTGGTGCCGACCCGCTCCTCCCTGTGGCTTGACCATCGGGGGCGGCGCATCGGGCCGCAGCCACTGATTACCGGTTTTGATACCGCCTTCCTGTGCGACCGGCTGGCGGCACAGGAAAAACCGTGGAGCTGGCAGGTAATGAACTGGAAAATTGCCCGGCGCGAGCTGGCCATTTCCGGGGCAGAGCATAATCCGGACCTCAGGGAGCGTAAATTCTGGCGGCTGGTGATAAAGCTGCTGATGGCGGATGACGGCCTTGTGCGCCGGATGGTGACGGAAAGTGAGGATTTTATCATTGCCGACAATCTGACTGAGCTTGTCCGCAAAATGAATGGCGTGATCGGGCGGGATTATATCTCCGCCGCAGAGATGCAGCAGCAGATCAGCGCCTTTGACCGGCAGCTGGCGGCGGGACCAAAATTTCACAATGATGATCAGATCAGACGGCTGGTTCAGCTGCGCGGCTGGACCGGTGACCGGATCAGGACCTGTAAATTCCAGCAGATTCTTGATCCGAAAGCCCGGCCCCTGCTGGCGATTCGCACCCATCTGATCACCCGCAAGACATTGGGCGGTATTCAGACCAATCTTGAGTGTGAGGTGCTGAAAAAGGATGGCAGCCCGATCCCGGGACTTTATGCCATCGGCGAGGCGGCGGGATTTGGCGGTGGCGGGGCATCCGGCAGAAAATCGCTGGAGGGAACATTCCTGTCGGGCTGCATATTGACGGCACGCCGGGCCGCCCGGGTCATCCGGGAAAGTCAGTAAATATTGACTATATATGCAAATTAATATAATTCCTCATATTTCTGATTTCAGCATAATTCAAGGGTAGGATATGGCAAGAGTGAAACGCAATCCCATGCGCGGCGGCAATAAATTCAAGCTCGGGGTTTTCGGTGCCAATGCCGATGGCTGTCTGTCAATCACCAGACATCCCGACCGATGGATGGCGGACTGGGATGATGTGCTGGCGGCGGCCCAGATGTCCGACCGGGCCGGGCTTGATTTCTTCCTGCCCCTTGCCCGCTGGAAAGGGTTTGGCGGCGAGACCAATGCCCGGCATATTTCTTACGAGACCTTTACCTTTGCCGCCGCCCTGTCCGGGCTGACCGAGCAGATCGCCCTGTTTGCCACGGTTCATACCCTGATTGTGCCGCCGGTTTATGCGGCCAAGGCGCTGGTGACGCTTGATCATGCCAGTCACGGGCGGGCCGGGTTGAATATGGTCTGCGGCTGGAATCAGCCGGAATTTGATATGTTCGGCCTGACCAAACCGGATCAGGTATATGATCAGGGCAGGGAATGGTTCGAGATATTGCGCCGCACCCTCGCCGGGGACGCAGCCTTTGATTTCAAGGGGGAATTCTTTGATCTTAAAGGGGTCGAGGGGGCGCCGGGGCCGGTGCAGCAGCCTCACCCCGTGACCCTGTCGGCGGCTTTTTCGCCGCCCGGACGGGATTTTGCCGCCGGGTCCTGCGACTGTATCTTTACCACATTCACTACATATGATGATGCCAAAGTCACCATTGCCGACTTTCAGTCCCGGGTGGACAAGGCCGGACGGCAGGCCGGGATATTCGCCCCGGTCCATGTGGTCTGTCGTCCGACAGAACAGGAGGCCCGGGACTATTATCAGGATTATGCCGTCACCCGGACAGATGACGCTGCCGTTGATCAGCATATGGCGATGAAGAAAAACATGTCCGGTTCCCATGACCCCGCAGCTTATGACCTGTATCGCAAAAGATTTGCCGGCGGGGCCGGAAGCTATCCGTTGATCGGAACGCCGGAACAGATTGCCGAAGAGATGATTGGACTTAATAATCTGGGCTTTGGCGGGCTTGCCATGTCTTTCGTTAATCCTAAATATGAGCTGCCCTGGTTCCTTGACCGGCTGTTGCCGTTGCTGGAGAAGGCCGGCCTGCGGATATGATGTCTAAAAATTTATGTTGCCAAGGACGGGCAAGAGGTTTATATGGTTTTACATATGATATTACATAGAAAGTAGAAAATGCGGAGCGGATTCAGGGAAAAATTGATACAGGGCGAAACGGTTGGCTGCTTCTGGCTCTCGCTCGGGTCTGTGCCGCTGGCGGAATTTGCCGCCGATGCCGGGGCAGAGGCCGTGGTCTTTGATGCCCAGCATGGTCTGTGGAACCGGCAAAGCCTTGAAAATGCCGTTGGGCTTGTCAAAGACCGGGTGATCCCGCTGGTCCGGGTTGCGGAATGCAGCCGGTTCGCGATCAGCAGTGCGCTTGATGCCGGGGCGGAAGGGGTGATCGTGCCCCTGATTGAAACGGCTGAACAGGCGGCGCGTGCCGCCCTCTGGTCAAGATACCCGCCCATGGGGTCGCGGTCCGGCGGCGGGGTACGGCCCCTGGCTGATTTTACCGCCTACCGGCAACAGGCTGACCGGACGACGGTCGTGGCGCTGATGATTGAAACCCGGACCGGTCTTGATAATGTCAGGGATATTGTCCGTACACCGGGGGTGGATATGATCTTTATCGGCACCGGTGATCTGTCACTGTCCCTCGGGGCGGATATGGATGTTGAAGAAGCGATAGGAAAAATCCGGCAGGCTTGTGACGCGGCAAACATCAAATGTGGCATTTTCACCCCGGATATTGATCAGGCCGAAAGGCGACGCGGGCAGGGCTATTGTCTGGTGGTGCTGAGCGATGACATCACCGCAAACCGGGCGCTTTATCGCCGTAAGTCAATCCAGTTTACCGCAGGGTAAATCTGCATCAGGAGCATAGAATTAATGTTAGAGGATCAAAATCTTACAGCAGTTTCCGGGGCGAGAGAGCAGATAAAATCAATCACGCTTGAAAATATTGCAAATATTGCCAAAGATGCTTTCAGCAACAAGGAAATTATTCCGCTGTGGTTCGGCGAAGGCGATGTCACAACGCCCGACTTTATCGGTCAGGCGATCTGTGACGCGCTGAAGGCCGGACATACCTTTTACAGCCATCAGAACGGCATTCCGGAATTCCGCCAGACACTGGCCACCTATCTGAGCGGGTTGAATGAAAAGCCGGTCGGGATGGAGCGGATTACCGTGACCTCGGGCGGCATGCCGGCGATTATGCTGGCGGTGCAACTGACCACCGGGGAGGGGGATAATATCGTGATCATTGATCCGGTATGGCCCAATATTACCGGTATTGTCCAAATGGTCGGGGCCGAAACCCGCTCTGTCCGGATGGATCTGGATGACCGGGGCTGGACGCTGGATATGGAAAAGGTTGCCGCCGCCTGTGACAACCGGACCCGGGCGATTTTCTTTGCCTCGCCCGGCAACCCCACCGGGGCCATTCTGCCGGTTGCGGTCCAGAAACAATTGCTTGCCCTTGGTCGTGAAAAAGGCATCTGGATTATTTCGGACGAGGTTTACTGCCGGATGTCCTTTACGCAACCGATGGTGCCGTCATTCCTTGATATTTCGGAGCCGGAGGACCGGGTTCTGATCGTCAACAGTCTGTCAAAATCATGGAGCATGACCGGCAGTCGCCTTGGCTGGCTGGTGCATCCGCCGTCACTTGAAGACACGCTGGCGATGATGGTGCAATATACCACCAGCGGCACGACAACCTATCTTCAGTATGGTGGCATTGCCGCGATCCGTGACGGCGAGGATTTTGTTAAATATATGACCGAATATTGCCGAACCGGTATGGAAATAGCCTGTGACGCGCTGGAAGAAATCCCCCGGGTTATTTTGCACCGGCGTCCGACAGCCGCAATGTATGCCTTTTTCGAGATTGACGGCATGACGGATTCGAAACAGGCCTGCATGGATATTCTGGCAAGCTCCAAGGTCGGCCTTGCCCCCGGCTATTTCTTCGGCAGGGGGTCAGAAAAATTCCTCCGCCTGTGCTACTGCCGCGCCCCGGAACAATTGACTGTTGCCATGGAAAGGCTGAAGGCAGCGTTAAGCTGATTTCTTGACGAATTTGGTCAGCAGGACGATCTGCTGGCCATTTACCCGGCCCTCGATCTGTTCCGGATTGTCGTGGATGAGGGAGATATTGCGTACGGCAGTGCCGCGCTTTGCGGTAAAGCCGCCGCCTTTGACATTCAAATCCTTGATCAGGGTTATCGTGTCCCCGGCCATGAGGGTCGCCCCGTTGCAGTCGAGGTGAGGGGCAGGCGCATCATCATCCTGCTGTTCCTCCCCGGCCTGCGCCCAGGCCAGAACATCTTCCTCCAGATAGAGCATGTCGAGCAAATCCTGCGGCCAGCCTTCACCGCGCAGCCGGTCGAGCATCCGCCAGGCCATCACCTGAACCGCCGGAACCGGAGTCCACATGCTGTCATTCAGGCAGCGCCAGTGATGAACGTCTGTTTTCTCCGGATGGTCAATCTGCTCGCGGCAGGTGGCGCAGAGCAGCACCGCCCGTTCCGCTACCCTGTCCATTACCGGTGGCACGTCATAGATTTCGCAAACATTGCCGGACGCGCATAATTCACATTTGGCCCCGGCCCGGGCCTGTATTTCCTGATCAATAGTCATGAGAGAAGATTTATCCTGTTGGGTTGGTCATATCATCACAATACTGGCGATTACATAAAGAATCAAGGTGATCCCGCCGGCAATCAGCGCATAGGGCAGCTGGGTTTTGACATGCTCCAGCAGATCACAACCGCTGGCAATGGCGGATATGGCGGTGGTGTCGGAAATCGGCGAGCAATGATCACCAAATACCCCGCCGCCGAGGATCGCCGACAGCACCAGTGACGGCGGCAGGCCGAGGGTCTGAATCAGCGGCACGCCGAGCGGAATGAGGATGGCAAAGGTGCCCCATGAGGTGCCGGTGGTAAAGGAAATCAGCGCGCCCGACAGGAATAATACCGGCACCACCAGAACCAGCGGCAGATAATCGCCGACCAGTCCGGCAATAAAAACCCCGGTGCCGAGTTGTTTGAGGCTCGCCCCGAGTGCCAGTGAAAACAGGACGATCGTCACCAGTGGCAACAATTCCCCCATGCCGTGAAAACCGGTCTTTACCAGCTGGATATGACTGAATTTACGGCTTATGAGCATCATGACATAGGCGACAAGGCAGGCAAGTGCCGTGGCATAAAGCACTGATTTTGCGCCATTGCCCCGGGATAAATCGCCGCCTCCGGTCCAGAACATGAAAGCG
>JALUWZ010000054.1 GCA_027019205.1 Emcibacter sp. | reverse complement strand
CGACCAGCCAGCCAGGCTTTACCCTCGCCGGGGTTGAGGACAAGCTTGGCCAGAAATCATCCGATACCTGCAGCCTGACATTTGACGATATGGCGGTCAGCGATGATATGCTGCTCGGGCCGGAAAATGGCGGCTACCGGGTGGCCCTGTCCAATCTTGAGACCGGGCGCATCGGCATCGCCGCCCAGAGTGTAGGCATGGCCCGGGCGGCGCTTGATTTCGCCACCCGCTATGCCAATGAAAGAAGCGCCTTCGGCAAGACCATCATCCATCATCAGGCGGTCGGGTTCCGCCTTGCCGATATGGCGACGCGGCTTGAGGCGGCGCGACAGATGACCCTCCATGCCGCCGCCCTGAAAGATCAGGGTATCCCCTGCCTGACCGAGGCCTGCATGGCAAAATTATTTGCCTCCGAAATGGCGGAAGAAGTCTGTTCGACGGCCATTCAGACCCTTGGCGGCTATGGCTATCTCAGGGATTTCCCGCTGGAGCGCATTTACCGTGATGTCCGGGTCTGCCAGATTTATGAGGGAACCTCAGACATTCAACGCATGATCATCTCGCGCACAATGTATAGCTAAGCCAGCACACGGGCCGGATTGCCGACAACCGTGGCCCCGCCTGCGACATCTCTGGTGACGACGGCCCCGGCCCCGATGATCGCATCATTACCGATGCTCACCCCGGCCAGAATGATCGCCCCGCCACCAATCCAGACATTGTTGCCGATTGTCACCGGTCGGGCAATTTCCAGTCTGGCCCGTCTCTTTACCGGGTCCTTATGATGCTCGGCACAATATATCTGAACGGCAGGACCAATCATGCTGTAATCACCAATATGCACCGGGGCGCTGTCCAGAATAGTGCAGCCCGCATTGATAAACACCGCCTGCCCCAGAAAAATATTTGCGCCATACAGACAGTGAAAGGGAGCCTCTATAAGAGCATCAGCAGGTGCCGCGCCCAACAGGTCTGCCAGCACCGGGATGATATTACCGCGTTCGTCCGGGGACTGTGTATTATGCAAATGAACCGCGCGGCGGACCCGGGAACGAATTTCTTCGAGTTCCGCATCGAGGCAGCAATACCATTCCCCCGCGTCCCTCTTTTCCCGTTCACTGGCTGCCATTAATATTCCCGAGATTTTGCGCGATTTTGCGCTCTGCTACTGATGCCTGTTCATCCATTCACGGGCCATGGTCTGGGCCTTGGACACATCTGCGGATGTCATTTTTCCTGTTATTCTGTCACGGTTTTTACCTGCCGGATCAAACCCGCCAGCCGCAGATATATTATACCACATATGCGCCAGTTGATAGTCACGAGCCACCCCCATTCCCTTCTCATACATAAGGCCCATATTATACTGGGCCTGTACGACACCCCGTTCTGCCGCCAGTCCGAACCATTTCACCGACAGCGCATAATCCTGCGGCACGCCCTGCCCGTAACTATACATAACACCGAGATTATACAGCGCGGCGCCATATCCCTGTTCCGCCGCCAGACGATACCATTTTTCAGCCCGGGCATAATTCTGGCTCACCCCCTTGCCGTCATTATACATCACGCCCAGATTATACTGGGCCGCAGCATATCCCTGTTCTGCCGCCATGCGATACCATGTGACGGCTTGCGCGTCATCCTCGGGCATGCCAAGACCGTTATCATACATCAGGCCCAGATTATACCGGGCCTTTGCCTCGCCCTGTTCTGCCGCAAGGCGATACCATTTTTCAGCCTCCGTGTAATCCTGAACAACACCCGTTCCATCATTATACATCGCCCCGAGATTAAGCTGAGCGCCGGAATCCCCCTGCTCCGCCGCCAGACGATACCATTTTTCGGCCTCGCGATAACTCTGAGACACCCCCTGACCCCTGGCATATTTGACGCCAAGATTGTAGCTGGCCTTTATATGTCCCTGTCTGGCTGCCAGACGGTACCATGTGACGGCCTGCTTATAATCCTGCAGAACCCCCCGGCCATTGCTGTACATATTGCCAAGGCTGTATTGGGCATCGGCATATCCCTGCCGGGCCGCCGCCAGTAACCATTTTGCGGCTGTCCGGTAATTTTGCCCCACGCCCAGACCGCTATAATAGAGAATTCCAAGGCTGTATTGCGATTCCGCAACCGCCTGCCCGGCCCCCATACGATACCATTTCACGGCCTCTGTATAATCCCGGTCAACCCCCCTGCCACTGATATACATATAGCCGAGTAATGTCTGGGCTTTCGCGTCTCCCTGCCCGGCGGCAGAAAGAAATTCTCTGAAGGCTGTATCATAATCTCCGCGTTTATAGGCCTCCTGCCCTTCCTGAAATCCGGCAACAGAGGCCGTAACAGAAAGACAGGTCACGATGAAGGATACGACAATTATTCCCGCAAATGATTTCATCACACCCGGTCCCGTAGAATAATGCAAACGCATTAATCCTAGGACTTTTTACACCAAAATGCAACCGGAAGCAAATGACGGCGGGGACCGATATTTATTTCTTGTCCACCGCCGGAACAACCGTTCTGAGATGCAGTTCCCGCAACTGTTTGGGAAATACCTCGCCCGGGGCATTCATCATCAGGTCTTCGGCTTTCTGATTCATCGGGAAGGTGATTACCTCGCGGATATTAGGCTCATCGGCGATCAACATCACAATCCGGTCAACCCCCGGGGCAATGCCGCCATGGGGCGGGGCGCCGTATTTCAGGGCATTGAGCATGCCGGAGAAACGCTCCTCGACCACCTCGGGGCCGTAGCCCGCCAGCTCGAAAGCCTTATACATGATGTCCGGCTTGTGATTTCGGATCGCCCCGGAGGACAGCTCAATCCCGTTACAGACGATGTCATACTGATAGCCAAGAATATCCTCGGGCTTCA
>JALUWZ010000053.1 GCA_027019205.1 Emcibacter sp. | reverse complement strand
CCTGTCGGCCAGATATTGTTTCAGGTCAACATCCGGCCGCGCGCCCATATGGGTGATGACCTCGCTGGCCACAAGGTTGCCCATGCCGCCACAGGTCGCAAGGTCATGGCCGTGGCTGTAGCCATGGAGGAAGCCCGCAGCAAACAGGTCGCCGGCCCCGGTGGTATCAACGAGGTCACTGACCCGGTAGCCATTAATGTCGATAATTTCGTCCCGGCTGACGATGGTGCATCCCGCCGCACTGCGGGTGATGGCGGCAATCTCGCAATGCTGCTGCACGGCGCGGACCGCCTCATCAAAATTCCGGGTATCATAAAGCATCAGTATTTCTTCCTCATTGGCGAACAGGATATCAATGTCATGTTCGGCAAGATGGAGGAATTCTGATTTATGTCGGTCAACACAGAAGGAATCCGACAGGCTGAAGGCGGTCTTGCGCCCGGCATTATGGGCGAGGGTCATCGCCTTGCGAAAGGCGGCCTTGGCCTGTTCCGGGTCCCAGAGATAGCCTTCCATATAGGTGACGGCGGCGCCCTGGACCAGAAGCGGATCAATATCCTTTTCCGTCAGATTGACGCAGGCGCCGAGATAGGTACACATGGTCCGTTCCGCATCCGGGCTGATCATCACCAGACAGCGCGCGGTGGACACGCCGCTGGTATCCTTTTCCGTCGTAAAGGTAATGCCGAGTGAATTGATGTCATGGTCAAAGACATGACCGAGCTGGTCATCCTTTGTCTTGCCGATATAGGCGGTTCTGCTGCCCATTGACGCAAGCCCTGCGATGGTATTTGCTGCCGAGCCGCCGGAACATTCAACCGCCTGACCCAGTTTTTCATACAGCCTGTGCGAGGTCAGTTCATCGACAAGCTGCATACTGCCTCTGGGGATATCATGGGCGGCAAGGAAATCATCCTCGACATTGACCAGAATATCGACAATGGCATTTCCTATGCCGAGGACATCAAATTTATGGGTCATAATCTTCCTTGAAAATTTTGGGGAAATTTCGGGTGGATTATAAGTAGAGCCTTGCGTCTTGCAAGTGGTAAAATAACAAAGTTTAAAAGTTTTCTTGCCTTTTCATATAATTGCCCCATATTTTCCTCTAAGGGCAGTGGTCGGGGCAATAAGGACTGAAAATAGTGAAAAATATCGCACGCGCCAGTGAGCGCACATTGGCCCAGATTTTTGAACCGGCGTTTCTGAGAGTTTTCTTTCTCGGCATTCTGACGACATTTCTGGCGATGATTGCCACCTGGTTTCTTGCCGGGTATCTCAAGGACCAGATCACCCTGACCCATTTTGACTGGCAATGGGTCAATGATGTTTTCCAGTGGTTTCTCGATATCGACTGGATATTCAATATCGTTTTTTTCTTTCTGATGGGGATATTCTTTCCGCCGATTGCCACCATATTCATGTCGCTCTATCTGGATGATATTATTGATGCGGTCGAGGATAAATATTATCCGGACCACAAGGCGGGCAAGAGGCTTGGCATGGGTCATCTGGCCTATCTCGCCCTCCGGCTGGCCCTGATGATCATTATGCTGAATATCCTTGTTATCCCGCTATATCTGTTCTTTTTCTGGCTGGCCTTTGTGCCGCTGGTGATATTCTATGTCCTGAACAGCTATTTGCTGGGCTGGGGCTATTACGAGATGGTGGCGGTGCGTCATCTGGGCATACGCGAAGCCGGACGACACCGGAAATCAATCCGTGGCCAGATCCTTCTCGGCGGCTTTGTCATCACCCTGCTTTATTCCCTTCCGGTGGTCAATTTGCTGGCCCCGATCCTCGGGGCGGCGCTGCTGGCCCATCTTTTCCATCTGTCCCTGCGGGAGAGGGGGAATTGAGGCGGTTCATATTCTGTGTGCTGCTGTTAGGCGGTTGTCAGGCGACAAATACGCCGCCGGTGGAACAGACACCGCCGCCGGAGGTCGTGCCGGAACAGGTCATGCCGGAGGTGGCCCCGGTGAAGCCTTCCCCGTCGAAGCCGCGTTTTATCATTGACAATATCATGAATCTTGCGCCCGAAACCATCCGCAATATTCTCGGGCAGGCGGCGCTGATCCGCAAGGAAAAAAATGTCCGGGTATGGTTATACCGCAATAGTGAGTGCCGGTTGCATCTGTATTTCTACCCCGATGACAATGGTGATTTCCGGCTGAATTATGTCGAGACAACAGCAGTGGATATATCCGCCGCCAATCCGACAGTATCGCCCAATGCCTGTCTCGACAGTTTTGTCATACCGGATCAACAACCGTCTTATCCGGATACTGACACAGATCCACAACCGGACAGGTAGGGCAGGACGGACGCCGGGCCTTGCAGATATAACGGCCATGCAGGATCAGCCAGTGATGGGCATGGCGGGTATATTCCGCCGGAATGACCTTTTCCAGTTTCTTCTCGACCGCAAGCGGGGTTTTGCCGGGGGCCATGCCGGTTCTGTTGCCAACCCGGAACAGATGGGTATCGACGGCGATCGTCGGCTGGCCAAAGGCGATATTCAACACCACATTGGCGGTTTTTCGCCCGACACCCGGCAGCTTTTCCAGGTCGGCACGGTTTTCCGGCACCGTGGCGTCAAAATCATCGACCAGCATCTGCGCCGCGCGGATGATATTTTTCGCCTTGGTATTAAAAAGCCCGATGGTGCGGATATAGTCCTTCAGCCGCGCTTCGCCGAGGGCAAGCATGTCCCCGGGGGTTGATACCACCTCAAACAGCGCTCCGGTCGCCTTGTTAACGCCGACATCGGTCGCCTGTGCCGACAGGGCGACGGCGACCAGCAGGGTATAGGGATTGGTGTAATCCAGTTCGCCCTTTGGCTCCGGGTCGCGGTCCTGCAATCTGCGGAAAAATTCTGCGATATCTGCTTTTTTCATTCCTTGGGAAGTCCGAGGACGTCAAA
>JALUWZ010000052.1 GCA_027019205.1 Emcibacter sp. | reverse complement strand
GATGATCCGGTTAACCTCATCTTCTATCACCCTGCTGTCATCCGGGGTCAGGGCCTTGCCATGGCTGAAATCAAACCGCAACCGGTCCGGGGCGACAAGGGAGCCTTTCTGACTGACATGATCCCCCAGATGCCGACGCAATACCGCATGAAGGATATGGGTTGCCGAATGGTTGGCGCGCAGATGGTCGCGTCGCTCTGCATCCACCGTCATATCAACCACATCCGATACAGCAAGAGAACCTTTGGTAATTTTCACCATATGGACATGGAGCTGCCCGAGTTTTTTCACCGTGTCAGTTACCTCTGCACTGGCCCCGTTATCCATATGCAACCAGCCGGCATCACCCTGCTGTCCACCGGATTCAGCGTAAAATACCGTTTGATTGGTGATCAGTGCGACGTCATCCCCCTCCGCCGCCCGATCAATTTTCATTCCGTCCCTGACGATTTCCAGAATTTTACCCTGTGTATGGGTGGAGGAATAGCCGAGAAACTCTGTCGCCCCGAAATTTTCGCAAGTCTCAAACCAGATATCATCCGTGGCCTCACCGCCCGAGCCTTTCCATGCCGCCCGGGCCTCGGCGCGCTGTTTCTCCATCGCGGTTGCAAAACCGTCCTCATCCACAGAGAAGCCACGGGCGCGCAAAACATCCTGTGTCAAATCAAGCGGAAAACCATAGGTATCATACAGGCGAAAGGCGATCTCCCCGGCAAGGGTACCGCCTGCGGATAATTTTGCCACCTCGTTTTCCAGCAGGCCCAGTCCCCGGGTCAGGGTTTTCTGAAAGCGGAGTTCCTCAAGCTTCAGGCTTTCGGTAATCACCGCTTCTGCGCGTTTCAGTTCCGGGAAGGCCAGCCCCATTTCCTGTATCAGCGCCGGGACCAGCCGATACATCAATGGTTCGCGACAACCCAGAAGATGGGCATGACGCATGCCGCGCCGCATAATCCGCCGCAGGACATAGCCCCGGCCCTCATTGGACGGCAGGACTCCGTCGGCAATCAAAAAACAGGACGAGCGCAGATGATCGGCAATCACCCGGTGGGAAATATTGTGGCTGCCGTAAGCCTCGACCCCGCTGATATCCGCAGACGCCTCAATAAGTTTGCAGAACAGATCGATCTGATAATTATCATGGGTGCCCTGAAGCACCGCCGCAATACGTTCCAGCCCCATACCGGTATCAATTGACGGCATCGGCAGGTTCTTACGGCTGCCATCGGGCTGTTGATCATACTGCATGAATACCAGATTCCAGATTTCGACATAACGGTCGCCTTCCTCATCGGCTGTGCCGGGAAGCCCGCCGGGAATATCAGGCCCGTGATCATAAAAAATCTCGGAACAGGGTCCGCATGGTCCGGTATCACCCATCGACCAGAAATTGTCGGAGGTCGCTATGCGAATAATGCGTTCTTCCGGCAATCCGGAGATTTTTTGCCACAGGTCATAGGCCTCGTCATCCTCATGATATACCGTGACCACCAGCCGGTCCGGGTCAAGACCATAGTCGCGGGTCAGCAGGGTCCAGGCATGAAATATTGCCTTTTCCTTGAAATAATCCCCAAAAGAGAAATTTCCCAGCATCTCGAAAAAAGTGTGATGGCGCGCCGTATAACCAACATTATCCAGGTCATTATGCTTGCCCCCGGCCCGGACACATTTCTGGCTGGAAGCAGCACGCTTGTAAGGGCGATTTTCAACCCCGGTAAAAACATTCTTGAACGGCACCATACCGGCATTGGTGAACATAAGAGTCGGGTCATTTTCCGGCACCAGCGGACCGCTGGCCACAATTTCATGGCCCTGCGCGGCAAAATAATCCAGAAAAATCTGCCGGATTTCATTCGTACCCTTCATCTGGATATAACCTTTCCTCTACTATCCCGTAAATATGCCTAAAGTTTTAGCCTTTGCACCGGAGCCTGTCCAGTTTTGTATAAAAAAAAAGGACGCCACAGCGGGCGTCCAGAGCAGCAGGGATATCTTTAAAGGTCAGTTATTATCCGGCCCCTCATTATCATCGGCCCGGCTCATGCCTTCCTTGAGCATCGCCTCGTCAAGAATACCTTCACTTTTACGGATTGACAGTTCCAGCTTGTCGGCGAGTTCCGGGTTATCCCTCAGGAAACGTTTGGCATTTTCACGGCCCTGTCCGATACGCTGGCTGTCATAGGAATACCATGACCCGGATTTTTCAACCACCCCGGCCTTCACACCAAGATCAATCAATTCCCCGTTCTTGGAAATACCCTTGCCATACATAATGTCAAATTCAACGACCTTGAATGGCGGAGCGACCTTGTTCTTGACCACCTTGACCCGGGTCTGGTTGCCAACGATCTCGTCCTTTTCCTTGATCGCCCCGATGCGACGGATATCCAGCCGGACAGACGCATAGAATTTCAGCGCATTACCACCGGCGGTGGTTTCCGGGCTGCCATACATCACGCCGATTTTCATCCGGATCTGGTTGATAAAAATAACCATGCATTTTGATTTGGAAATTGAACCGGTCAGTTTACGCAGGGCCTGCGACATCAGGCGGGCCTGAAGCCCGACATGGCTGTCGCCCATTTCCCCTTCAAGTTCCGCCCTCGGCGTCAGGGCGGCGACACTGTCAATCACCAGTATATCCACCGCGCCCGAGCGCACCAGCGTATCGGCAATTTCAAGAGCCTGCTCCCCGGTATCCGGCTGGGAAATCAGCAATTCATCAATATCAACCCCAAGCGCATTGGCATAAACCGGATCAAGGGCATGTTCGGCGTCGATAAAGGCCGCGACCCCGCCCTCGCGCTGGGTTTCCGCTGCAACATGCAGGGCAAGAGTGGTCTTGCCGGAACTTTCCGGGCCATAGATTTCAACCACCCGCCCCTTGGGCAGCCCGCCGATACCCAGGGCAATATCAAGCCCGAGCGAGCCGCTGGATATCGCCTCGACCTCCATCGCGGTCCCCTTGCCGAGTTTCATGATCGACCCTTTGCCAAAGGCCCTTTCAATCTGACTCAATGCGGCATCAAGTGCCTTTTGTTTATCCATTCTTCCCTGTCCCACAAGTTTGATCTGTGCCGCTGCCATTATCCGTCTCCTCTATATCTCACACTGCGTCATCTGTTTCAATCACAGATAAATGTACATATTTTGTTCTATTTTGCAAGAACATTTTTAATTTATTGAAATATATAAAGAATATAGGATATATTTATATTTTGTTCTCATATTATTTTCTGTTTATATCCATTTCATCCCTTTCCTGCACGGCCTGATTCTCCCCGTCAGTCGCGTTCCAGAACCTCCTTGACCTGTTCGGCCAGCTGTTTAAGGCTGAAGGGCTTGGGCAGAAAATGAAAGTCATCTTCGACCTGGGTTTTATCAAAAGCATCTTCTGCATAGCCTGAAATAAAAATCACCTTCAGTTTACTATTGGTTTCACGGATTTTACGCACCAGTGTCGGCCCGTCCATAATCGGCATAACCACATCACTGATCAACAGGTCCAGCTCATCCTCAATCTTGCCAAATAATTCCAGCGCCGCCTCGCCGCTGTTGGCCTCATAAACATTATAGCCCTTGTTACGCAGCGCCCGGGAGGCAAACATACAGACCGCATCCTCATCCTCGACCAGTAATATTGTCCCCTTTCCCGTCAGGTCCCGGGTCGGCTTTTGTGAAACCGCTTTCTCTGTTTCTGCTATATCTTTCCGGACTTCCTTGTAAACAGGTAAATAGATGCTGAATATTGTCCCCTCGCCAACCTCGCTCGCCGGGAAAACAAAGCCCCCTGTCTGCTTGACAATTCCGTAAACCGTGGACAGACCAAGGCCGGTTCCCTTGCCAACCTCCTTGGTGCTGAAGAAGGGTTCGAAAATCTTGCCCAGATGTTCCTTGGCAATACCACAGCCACTGTCTTCCACCTCAAGCAGCACATATTCATTCGGCGGCATAACCTGATAACGCTTGCCAAGTTTTCGGGATTCCTGCAGGGAAATATTCCGGGTCCGGATAGAGATTTTCCCCTGCTGTTCCATGGCATCCCGGGCATTGACACACAGGTTGATAATAACCTGCTCAAGCTGTCCCTGATCGACCTTGATCTGCCCCAGATTCCGGCCATGGGTCATGTGAAGCTCGATATTATCGCCGATCAGGCGCCCCAGAAGATTGGACAATTCCGCCAGCACATCGGTAATCACCAACACCTTGGGCCGCAGGGTCTGCTGACGTGAAAAGGCCAGAAGCTGCCGGACCAGATTGGCCGCCCGGTTGGCATTCTGCTTGATCTGGATAATATCTGAAAAGGATTGATCCCCCGGCCCGTGACGCACGAGGAGCAAATCGCTAAAACCGATAATTGCCGTCAGCAGATTATTGAAATCATGGGCGACCCCGCCCGCAAGCTGCCCGACAGCCTGCATTTTCTGGGACTGGGCAAATTGCAATTCAAGATTTTTCTGTTCCGTCGTATCAATCAGATAAAGGATGACAACATCATCATGATCGGCAAATTTATTCAGGCGGGTAATATATATCTGGCCATATCTTTCCCCCCGGCCCTTAAAGCCGACATCGGCGACCATGACCGCCTGACCGGTGGTGAGGGTCGCCGTAATCCCGTCATAAAATTCCTGATATTCATCGGGATCAATGATAAAATTCAGGCTGCGGCTGTCCCTGATATCCAGTTCCTGTATATAATTGCGAAAGATGTGATTTTTTTCCAGAATTTCCCCCTGTGCGGTGACAATGGCGATACCAATTGGCGATTCTCTGAAAAAACGGTCAAAATTAATATTTTCACCCCCGGAAAAATCACTTGGAATATTGGACGAAACCCTGGAGTCACGGCAAAGAACCTGACAGATTATCGTTTCCGAATTTCCGGATGTCATCTCAACGGGTAAAAATTCCAGCATCATATCATCCCCGGACAAGGTCTGTATCTTGACCTGTCCGGATAACTGCCGGGGGCTGATCGCACAGAAATCGGACAGAGGCTGCGGCAACTCTATATCCTGCGCCGAAGGACCGGCAATCCAGTGCAGGAGCATATCATTGGCATAGATGATCTGTCCCTGTTCCGTGATCTCAACCAGCCCGCAATCGCTGATATCCAGAATAGAGCCGAGCTGAGCCAGATTAAATCCACCCGCCGGGCTATCGGTCTTTTCCAGAGAATCCGCAGAGGTCAAGCCTGAAAATATCCAGTTGATAAAATCCTCCTGCCCCTCTTTCCGGCTCAGAGTAGCCTTGATATATTTTTTAGTATCTTCCCGGGAGATAAACGGGATAACCCGGACCTCATCACCCTCCAATGATGATATGATAGCCGCCAGCGCCTGTTGCTCATCACCATCCATCAAATCCAGCGGCGACAGAATTTTTCTTTTCAGCACATCCCTGACAAAACGGCGATAGGGCATATTACAGTAAACCAGTTCACCCTCTACCGAAGTTATGGCAAAGGGATGCCGGGTTACCGGAAGGGAAGCTGATCCGGACGGAGAGGTTTCACACCCCTGATATACGCATTTTCCGATAATCAGACCGGTCATTGCCATGGTAACCGCCGCCAGAAAATAGCCGAGGGGCATAACCCCCAAAGCGGTGCCAAGCAGCAGGCCGGCCAGACTGACAAGTCCGCCAATTCCGCCGATCGTCACCAAAAACGGATAATCAATTGATCTTATCAGGACGGGTCTGACTGTCTTTATATCATTTTTCAAAATTCTGTCTTCTCTGTAACTGTCATGCACGCTGTTTGTCAGCTTTCTGACGGACTATAGGTGGCATTGTCCCCCTTGCGGAGCCGCATAATATATCCGACAACCTCGGCCACCGCCTTGTAATGATCCTCCTGAATTTCCTCATCAACCTCGACGGTGGCGAATATTGCTCTGGCCAGCGGCGGATTTTCCACAACAGGTATATCATTTTCTTCCGCCACCTCGCGAATTTTACGGGCGATATGGTCCATTCCCTTGGCGACCACCACCGGCACCTCCATTTTAGTCTGATCATATTTCAGGGCAACTGCAAAATGAGTCGGGTTGGTCACCACAACATCGGCTTCCGGAACTGCGGCCATCATCCGGGTCCGGGCGCGCTCAAGCCGGATCTGGCGCAGCCGGGCCTTGATATGCGGGTCACCGTCGGTCTGCTTCATTTCATCCTTGACTTCCTGTTTGGTCATCCGCATTTTTTTCAGAAACTGAAATTTCTGAAACAGGAAATCAAGACCGGCAATCGCTGCCATGACCGCCACCACCCCGCCCAGAATACGCAGCACCAGAATATAGATAATGTTGGAAATATTGCCCGGATCCTGGGTCATCATCTGCTCAAGCCGGTCACGGTCCGGCCATACCAGAAACAACACCACACTGCCAACAATAATGATTTTAAGAATGGACTTGGTGATCTCAAAGAAATTCTGCAGTGAAAACATTTTTTTCAAACCACTGAGCAGCGAAATCTTGTTTAATTTCGGGATGATCTTTTCCGCACTGAACATCGGTTTGTGCTGAATAACGGCCCCGAGCAATGCTCCGATCATCAGAATAATGGCTGGCAAAAGCATATAGCCGGATACCCTGCCGAGAATATTGCTGGCAAAATCCAGCAGACTATTGCCATCGACAGGGATAATATAGGAAGCCCCCAGAATATTACCCAGGATTTCCCGGATACCGGCCACGCTGGATTTGGCGGAAATCATGATGATAATGGTCACAGAAAACAGGATAAACCAGTGCTTGACTTCCTGGCTCTTGGCCATTTCACCCTTTTCCTGCGCCTCCTGCAGTTTCTTGGCGGTGGGGTCTTCTGTTTTCTGGGACTCGTCCTGATCCTCGGCCATCTGATATTATCCCGGCACCAGAAACGCCGCGAGGCTGCTTTCCATATGTTGCAGGAACCAGTTCATCCCGGCGGCAAGAACAATCCCGAGGATTAAAAAACCGGCCATGATATTGAGCGGCATGGCAATAAAAAATACCTGTAACTGCGGCATCAGTCGCGCCAGAATACCCAGACCAATATTGAACACCAGCCCGTAAACAATGAAAGGCGAGGCAATCTGTACCCCGATCAGAAAGGAATTTGCCACAGTATTGATGACAATTTCGGCAAAATCATTCATTTTCAGGTCACCACCAACCGGAAAGAGGGTATAGCTGTCATACATGGCCGAGATCATCATATGATGCATATTGGTTATGAAAATCAGCACCACGGCCATCAGGGTGAGGAAAGTTGACATCAGCGCACTTTGCGCCCCCTGGGCCGGGTCAAAGGCCTGGGCCAGCGCCAGACCGCTTTCCATGGCAATAATGGTGCCAGCCGTATGAAGCGCGCTCAGCAAAAGCCGGATAGACGCACCAATCATTATGCCAATCAGAATTTCAAAGACAAGCATAATTCCAAGCCGAAAGGGAGACGCCGGCATAGGTGGCAGGCTGGTACGAACCACGGTATATATAAGAAAGGAAACCGACAAAGCCAGAGCCAGCCTGATGCGCGGGGGGACTCCGGTCTCCCCCAAGGCGGGGAGAATCATGATCATCGCCCCCAGCCGGGCAAATACCAGCAGAAAGGCGAAGGCCTCCACAGGCAGGACATCAACCAAGGCTCACAATCCGTTCTGTAATAAACGCCATAAAATCCCCCATGGTCTGGCTCATATAAGGCATGAATATAAACAGGGAAATAAATATCGCTATTATTTTAGGCACGAATGTCAGGGTCATTTCCTGAATCTGGGTCAAGGCCTGAAACAGGGCAATGAACAGCCCGACAAACAACGCCACCAGCATCACCGGGCCGGACACCTTGATCAACACCCATATACTTTCCCGTGCGATGTCCAGTACGTCTGCCCCGTTCATACTCTGTATTTCCTTGCTTGCTGTTGCCGGGATAAATTATATCGGCATCTTGATGATATCCTGATAGGCGGAGATCACCTTGTCCCGGACCGCAACCACCGTTTCCAGCACCATTTCCGCATTCTGGACGGAGGTAACCACATCAACCAGACTGCCCTTGCCGTTCAGGGCCTCTATTCCGGTATTTGCACTGACATTTACCGACTTTTCCGTTTCTGTCAGGGCGGCGGTCAGCACATCGGAAAAACTCCCCGACCCTTCCCCGCGCACAGAAGCAGCGCCGGAAATACCATCAATTTTGCCCACACCACTGGCAAGTCCCCGGTTTTTTAAGGCACCTGCATAGGCATTTGCGGCATCCATGGCTTTGAGATTCATTGTCTATATCCCGTTCATTTCAATCTGGCCCCAACATGGCCCTGCTACCTGAGCAGGTCAAGGGTACGCATCATCATATTTTTTGATACTTCAATGGCATTGAGGTTGGCTTCATAGGACCTTTGGGATTGCTTCATATCCGTTGCTTCCACCAGGCCATTGACATTGGGTGTCTTGATATAGCCATTCTTGTCCGCTGCCGGGTGGCCCGGCTCAAAACGCAATCCAAAATCAGACCTGTCAAAAGTCACCTTTTTTACTTTCACCCGGGTTATGCCAAGTTCAGTGTCAAGGACGTTGGCAAAGGTCACCACCTTGCGCCGGTAAGGGTCGACCCCCGGTGCCGTCGCAGAAGACGAAGCATTGGCAAGATTTTCCGCGATAACCCGCATCCTGACACTTTGCGCCTTCATACCGGCGGCAGAGATCATCATTGCTTTGGATAGATCCATAAGGACGGCTCCTGTTACCTTTTAAAAAATTAATATTTCAGCCCTAGCCTCTTCTGCCCAGGACTGTTTTAATCATTGATACATGCTTGCGGTACAGATTCACCGCCATGGTATATTCCATCTGGGTATTGGCCATTTTGCTCAGCTCATCCTCAAGATTGACCGCATTGCCATCCGGCGAATCCATTGCAAATTTGGCATCCTGTTCTTCAATCGCATAGTTTGCGCCGGTGCCATCAGCAGACATATGCCCCCTTGCCGTCGTCCGCATTTGCAGATCGCCAGCGGCGTTCGTCTGGTCCAAATGTGCCTTGAAGCTGATTTTCTTCAGATCCCTCGGGACATAGCCCGGTGTGTTGGCGTTGGCAATATTCTGTGCCAGGACCTTTTGCCGTTCTGTCAGCCAGTCCATTTTCTGGCTTAAAGAACTGAAAAGAGAAATAGATTTCAGGTCCATTATTTATTATCCTAAATACCATATGCCATTTTATAAAATAGCTAAAGTTTTAGCAGAATACACTGTATAATTAACTATACACCATAATTCACTGATTGTGGAACCGGAAAATTAATAATTTGTTAACATAATGGAATATTATGAAATATCATCAAACAGACCCTAGTCCAAAGCTGTGATAACTGTTATGACATGAAAAATAACCTTGTGTAAGGAAGGAATTTTCAAGACCGGATGGCACCTGACAATATATCAGAGAGACAAAAGGCTGTTGCCCTCAAACAGGACGGCGGCAAAAGTGATATTCCCCGCATCACGGCCAGCGGCAGCGGCAGGAATGCCGAAAAGATTCTGAAAATAGCGTTCGAGAATGATGTCAAGGTCCGGACGGACGAAGATCTTGTGGAAATATTGTCAGCCTTTGATATTGACAGCTATATCCCGCTGAAAGCCCTGCAACCGGTATCTGAAATATTAAGCTATCTCTATCATGAAAATATTCGTCTGAGCGCAGAAAAACATCATCATCTTTCACCATCAGAGGGGGAAAAAGAATGAGCCGACAGCAGACTGTCCAGATTGACAAAAGGACCGCACCATGGATATAGGGTCCTATTTCCAGTTTATCATCGCCCTGCTTTTTGTCCTCGCGCTGATTTTAATCATTGCCTACGGTGCCAAAAGATTTGGCCTTATGGCCCGCATCACGGTCAATTCGGGTCGCAGCCGGGACAAGCGGCTGGATATTATTGAAATACTGCCTGTGGATGCCCGGCGTAAATTGCTGTTAATCCGGCGTGATGATGTCGAACATCTTGTTATGCTGGGGGCGGAGCGCGACATTGTCATTGAACGGAATATTATTCCCAAAAATACTGATAAGGCTGAAAACACATGATGGCCCTGTTGAAAAAACATAAAATTACCCTGGGTCTGCTCATGACCTCCCTGATCAGTTTCCTTCTGATCCTGAGCAGCCAGAGCGTTTTTGGTCAGGAATTATCGCTTAATATGGGCGAAGGAGGAACGCTTTCCGGGCGTATAGTTCAGCTTTTAATGCTGATGACGATACTTAGCCTCGCCCCGGCAATTATCATTGTCGTCACCTCTTTCACCCGGATTGTTATTGTCTTTTCCCTGTTACGCAGTGCGATGGGCACCCAGCAGACCCCGCCGAATGTTGTGTTGATCAGTCTCGCCCTGTTTATGACATCCTTTATCATGGCCCCGACCATAAAACAGGCCTATGATACCGGTATTGAACCGCTGATTAATGAGAAAATCAATGAAAAGGAAGCGTTCGAGAAAACCACGGCCCCGTTTCACAGCTTTATGATGAAACATGTCCGGGAAAGTGACCTGCTGCTTTTTCTCGACCTGTCGAAATTGCCGGCACCGGCGACCGAGGCCGACACCCCGTTTCAAATTCTGGTCCCGGCCTTTATCATCAGTGAGCTGCGCCGGGCCTTTGAAATCGGTTTTCTGATTTTTATTCCCTTCATTATTATTGATCTGGTCGTCGCCTCTGTGTTGATGTCGATGGGGATGATGATGTTGCCGCCGGTCATGATCTCCCTGCCGTTCAAGCTGATCTTCTTTGTCCTCGTCGATGGCTGGCATCTTGTCGCCGGCAGTCTTATCCAGAGTTTTAACCAGCCACCGGTATAAGAAATGGATAAACATAACAGTGATATAGAGGCTCTGGCCCATATTGGCCGATGGCAGACCAACCTGTCCACCGGGGAACGTTTCTGGTCGGACGAGATATATCGTATCATTGGTCTTGAACCGGACTGTATTATGCCCAGCGTAGATTCCTTTTACGACATAGTTCATCCCGATGATATTGAACGGGTACAAAAAAATGCCGAATGGGCCGAACAGGTTGGCCACAAAGATATTATCTATCGTATTCTGAGGCCGGACGGGACGATACGCCATCTGCATGATCAGGCAAAAGCCGATACTGATTCACAGGGAAGGCTGATCATGTTATCGGGGACGGTGCAGGATATCACCGACCGTGTCGAGATTGAAAACCGGTTGCGGGAAAGTGAGGAACGTTTCACCTTTGCCGCGACAAGTGCCGGGGACGGCATCTGGGACTGGAACATAAATACCGGCCATGTTGATTTCTCCCGGCTGTTTGAGAAAATGCTGGGCTACGGGAAAGGGGAGCTGCCACCTCATATTGACAGTTGGCTCAATAATATCCATCCTGACGACTTTGCCCGGACCAGACGATATATGCGCAATTATCTGCGCGGCGACCTGACTGAATATAGCGCAGAATTAAGGATGCGCTGCAAGGATGGCAGCTATAAATGGATATTATGCCGGGGCACCGTTACCAGCCGCGATACCAATGGCGAAGCGTTACGCATGACCGGGTTGCATAGCGATATTACCGAACAGAAAAATATTAAACGGGAACTTGCCCTTGCCCGCGAACAGGCCGAAAATGCCCATCAGGCCAGAATAGAATTCCTCAACCGCCTGTCCCGTCAGATATCCCCGTCGATAAACAGCATAAGGGCATTTGGACAACATCTTAAGGCAGGAGAAGGGTCCCGACAGGAAAATGCCGAAGCTATTGTCAAGGCAGGCACCCATCTTCTGGAGCTTGTTGACGAAATGCTTGATCAGGTCAGAATTGAAGCCGGGCAGATCGATCTTTCCCCTGAACCGACACTCCTTTCAAACGTCATTGCGGAAACCCTTCAAGCGGTTACGCCGCTTGCCCGGCGGCGCGGCATTGAAATTATTCTGGCCCATAACGGGCGTGATGTAACTTTTGAACAGCTGGTTAACAAGCATCACATCCTTTGTGCAGACCAGATCAGGCTCGGCCAGGTCCTGTATAATCTGCTGGATAATGCGGTTAAATATAACCGTGAGAACGGAGAACTGATCATCAATTGTGACGACAGCAAGAGCAACCTGATACGTATCAGTATCAGCGATACTGGCCCCGGCATTCCCCCGGAACGGCAAGAGTTGTTGTTCAAGCCCCGCACCGGACCATCAGCAACAGAAGATGCCGGTATGGGACTGGTAATTGCCAAAAACCTGATTGAGCTTATGGGTGGCGCGCTCGGCCTGAACAGCCAGCCAGACGTCGGAAGCTGTTTCTGGATTGATCTCCCCGTAAAGCCGAAGACCGGATAAGAGCAGAATTATCCGGCGATGGATTTTCCGGCAGACCCGAGATCGGCAAAGGCTTCTTCAAGACGGGCGATAAAGCCCTCCTCCCCGGCACGCAACCATTTACGCGGATCATATTGCTTTTTGTAGGGGCTGCCATCCTCGGGATCTATCTGATATTTAAAGGCCCGGGCGTTGGCATTGACATAGGCCCCGACTGCCTCGGCAAAGGCGAACTGGGTATCGGTATCAATATTCATCTTGAAGACGCCGTAGGTCAGGGCCTCGGCAATCTTTGCCTTCTCTGACCCGGAGCCGCCATGAAAGACCAGGTTAAGCGGATTGCCCTTCGTCCCATGGGTTTCAGCAACCAGAGCCTGGCTGTTGCGGAGGATTTCCGGGCGCAACTGGACATTGCCGGGCTTGTAGACTCCATGAACATTGCCGAACGAGGCCGCCACCGAGAAATGACCGATTGGCGACAGCAGGTCATAGGCCTTCAGCACATCTTCGGGCTGGGTGTAGAGTTTTGAATTATCCGCCCCCTCCTCAACCTCGTGGCCAACTCCGTCTTCTTCGCCGCCGGTAATGCCAAGCTCGATTTCAAGGCTCATATCGAGCGGGGCCATACGCCGCAACACGCGGGCGCATTCGCTCAGATTATCATCAATATCATCTTCGGACAGGTCCAGCATGTGTGACGTATAGAGCGGGCGGCCATGGGCTTTGAAATGGGCCTCGGAATGATCAATCAGGGCATCGACCCACGGCACCAGCTTGCGATTCGCATGGTCGGTATGCAGCACGACACAAATACCGTAATGTTCCGCCAGCAGATGAACATGATGCGCCGCCGAAACCGCGCCGAGAACCTTGGCCTGAAAAGCATCCTTCATCCCTTTGCCGGCATAGAACTGGGCGCCGCCATTGGAAAACTGGATAATGATATCACTGTTATTCTGTGCCGCAGCCTCCATCGCGGCATTAACGCTGTCGGTACCAACGCAATTCACTGCCGCAAGGGCATAGCCGCCCTGTTTACAGCTGTTAACCAGTTCACTATAGTCTTCGCCGCTCACGACGCCGGGTTTGAGAGCCATCTGAATATCCTCGGAGTTTATAAAGTGAAATCAAGTCCTGATTATATAAGCTGCGGAATCTGGTGCAAGCCAAAAGACCATAAAAAAAGCAGCCCCGGGTGAGCTGCTTTTAAATTTTATCTGAATACAGGTGATCAGGCAGCGTCGGTCTCGTCAGCGACGACTTCCTGCACGGGGCCGCTGTCCTTGCCCTTGGCATCAACATCACGGTCAACCAGTTCGATAACCGCAACCGGGGCCGCATCGCCATGGCGGAAACCGGCTTTCAGTACACGGGTATAACCGCCTGCGCGTTCCTTGTAGCGTTCGGCCAGCGTATCAAACAGTTTCTGGACAATTTCCTTGTCAGACACCGGCAACTTTGAGGCGGCCTGACGGCGGGCATGAAGCGAGCCGCGCTTGCCAAGGGTGATCAGACGTTCGACCACCGGACGCAGTTCCTTGGCTTTCGGCAGGGTTGTGACGATCTGTTCATGCTTCAGAAGGGCACTGGCCATATTGGCGAACATTGCCTTGCGATGCGAACTTGTTTTATTCAGCTTACGCCCAGCTTTACGATGGCGCATATCTCTTACTCCTTCGGCGGGTATCCATCCTTTGGACCCGGCCCAATTAAAAATTCAAAAAGGTTAGAATTCCTGTTCCATTTTCTTGACCAGCTCGTCAATATTTTCCGGCGGCCAGCCGGGGTTATCCATGCCGAGGCGCAAGCCCATGGTGGATAGAACTTCTTTAATTTCATTCAATGACTTGCGGCCAAAATTTGGCGTCCGGAGCATTTCAGCCTCGGTCTTGCGTACCAGATCACCGATATAGACGATATTATCGTTTTTCAGGCAATTGGCAGAACGTACGGACAGCTCAAGCTCATCAACCCGACGCAACAGATTACGATTGAAATCAGGCTCGTCCGATTCTTTTTCGGTCGCGGTGTCTTCCGGTTCATCAAAATTGATAAAGGTCTGAAGCTGATCCTGCAGGATACGGGCGGAAAAAGCCAGCGCATCCTCCGGGGTTACCGTACCATCGGTTTCAATGGTCATGATCAGCTTGTCATAGTCGAGAATCTGGCCTTCCCGAGTATTTTCCACCCGGTAGCTGACTTTGCTGACCGGACTGAACAGGCTGTCAATCGGGATCAGGCCGATCGGCGCATCTTCGGGACGGTTGTTGACCGCTGCCACATAGCCCTTGCCGGTTTCAACCGTAAGCTCCATACGCAGCTCCGCCCCGTCATCCAGGGTGCAGATCACCAGATCAGGGTTAAGAATGGTCACATCAGCCACTTCGCTGATCTGTCCCGCAGTAACCTCACCGGGTCCTGTCGCCTGAAGCGTCAGCCGTTTCCTGTCGATGCCACCGTCCATTTCAACGGCAATCTTTTTGATATTGAGGACAACATCAGTCACATCCTCCCGGACCCCCGGGATAGAGGAAAACTCATGCAGCACATTGTCAATATGAATTGATGTCACCGCCGCACCCTGCAGGGAGGACAGCAATACCCGGCGCAGTGAATTGCCAAGCGTCATGCCATAACCGCGTTCCAGCGGTTCTGCAACGATGGTTACTTTCCGGCGTTCTTCACCGACCTGCTTGATGTCAAGCGTGGAAGGCTTAATTAATTCCTGCCAATTCTTCTGGATCACGGTTCAAATCCTTGTTTCTGGTCTCAAATTTTCTAACTATTACGCTGTTGTTACACTCTGCGACGTTTTGGCGGACGACAGCCATTATGGGGAATCGGTGTCACATCACGAATTGTTGTGATGGTAAATCCGATTGCCTGCAGCGCACGGAGGGCTGATTCACGACCTGACCCCGGTCCCTTCACTTCCACTTCCAGCGTACTCATACCATGTTCCTGTGCCTTCTTGCCCGCATCCTCCGCAGCCATCTGTGCCGCATAGGGGGTGGATTTACGGGACCCTTTAAAGCCCATTACCCCTGCCGTTGACCAGGAAATAACATTGCCCTGGGCATCGGTAATCGTGATAATGGTATTGTTAAAGGTCGAATTTACATGAGCAATTCCGCTCATGATATTCTTGCGCTCCCGGCGCTTTACTCTTTTTTCTTCAGCCATATTCCAGAACCTTATTTCTTCTTGCCGGCAATAGCAACGGCTTTACCCTTGCGGGTGCGGGCGTTTGTGCTTGTGCGCTGACCCCGTACGGGCAGCTTCTTGCGATGACGCAGACCACGATAAGCCCCGAGGTCCATCAGACGCTTGATGTTCATGGCCGTATCCCGCCTGAGATCACCTTCCACAGTATAGTCATTGTCAATTGTTTCACGAATCCGGATTACTTCCGCATCGCTCAACTGGTTGACCCGGACTTCGGGCCGGATGCCAACTTTTTCACAAATTCGTTTTGATATTGCCGGACCAATTCCATGGATATAGGTCAAAGCAATTACCACCCTCTTTCCAGTGGGTATATTCACGCCAGAAATACGTGCCACGATCGTTTCTCCCGATCTAAAAAATTCACCATACTGCACAGCTTCCCGACCAAGCCGTGAAGATGCGCGATTATATGTATTAAACGCCTGCCGTCAACCTCGGAAATAAAACTTGTGACAAGTTTTTTATCCTGCGGCTTACAGCGCGCTCAATACCCTGTTTATCTGAACGGTAACATCATCAATGTCAGCCATTCCGTCAATAGTCTTCAAAACACCCTGGGCCTCATAATAGGGAAGCAAGGGAGCCGTTTGTGTGTGGTAGGTTGCCAGCCGCGAAATAACCGTTTCACGATTATCATCGGACCGACGTTTGAAATTCGTACAACCACAACTGTCACACACGCCAGCCTTCTGTGGTTTGAGGTTAGTATCATGGTAACCCTGATTGCAGTCTTCGCAGGTATAGCGTCCGGCAATCCGGTCAACAAGAGATTCGTCATCAACCTGCATCTCGATAACCGCATCGAGTTTCAGGCCTTTATCTTTCAGCAGATGGTCAAGGGCCTCTGCCTGGGCAATGGTTCGCGGAAATCCGTCAAGCAGGAAACCATTCCGGCAATCATCTTCCTCAATTCTGTCGGCAATGATACCAATAACAATTTCGTCGGTAACCAGCTTGCCGGATT
>JALUWZ010000051.1 GCA_027019205.1 Emcibacter sp. | reverse complement strand
CGCGCAGGCCGCCGGGTCAAACGGCAGCGCCTCAAGCTTTCCCGCCTCAAGGTCAGCATAAATCGCCTTCAGCTTCCCTTCGCTTTCAGCCCAGTTATCCAGCGCCGCCTGCATGGTCGGGGCCACGCTTTGGGCCGGGACATATGTACCAAGATCCTTTGAGACAACGACCAGCCTGCCGTCACGTCCCTGTTTTAATGAGGCTAATTTCATTGATATAATCCATTCTGTTGCGTATCATCTTATAATAGACTTTGTTTACGACCTAATATATATAATTATAGTTACAAGTGAAACTTATTTCAAGACATTAAAGTTATTAAGGAATATTTGGCATGTCAGACAATGATCTGGTTCTGGAGAATTTTTTACCCTACCGGCTGTCCTACCTGACCAATATTATCAGCCGCAGACTGGCCCGGCTTTATTCCGGGGAGTTCGGTATCACGGCCCATGAGTGGAAAATTCTGGCAAATCTTAACCGTCATCCTGATATTTCCGCCGCCGAAGTCGGGGAGAAAACCGCGATGGACAAGGTCGCTGTCAGCCGGGCGGTGAGCGGGCTATGCTATAAAGGTCTGGTTGACCGGAAAATTTCACAGCAGGACCGGCGCCGGTCGGTGCTGAATATGACGGCAGAGGGTAAAAAAATATATGGCCAGATAAAACCGCTGGTCATTGACTATGAAAAATCCCTGTTGAATATCCTGAGTCCGCAGGAGCTGTCCCTGTTTGACCAACTGCTTGACAAGCTGACCCGTCATGTGGAAACGGATTAACCCTCACTTTCATGGACGCAGCGGTCGATGATGTCGGACCCTTGCGGAAAATACTGATCAAACAGAGTGGCAATCGCCCTGAGATAGGGCTGTCCCCTTTCGCTAATCCGGTAAAGAGAACCGTCCTGTTCCATATATCCCGCCTCAACAAGGCGGGCGAGGTCGGCTTTTTCGCGGCTGAAGGTCGCCTTAATCCCGTGCCTGTCCGCAATAGCATCCGGGTCAACGGCAAAATAGCACATCAGGGTAGAGATCACCTCGCGATACATCAGATCAGTTTTGTTGACCTTCAGGCCACGCCGCACCGGAATTTTGCCTTTTTCCAGCGCCTGGGCATAGAGTCTGACATCCGGGCTGTTCTGGACATAGCCGCCGGGCAGCGAGCCGATGGCGGAGGCCCCGAACCCGATCATGGTCGTTGCCTTGTCGGCGCTGTAGCCCTGAAAATTCCGGCGCAACAGACCCCGGTCACGGGCGACGAGCAGACTGTCGCCGGGCCGGGCAAAATGGTCCAGCCCGATGGCCAGATACCCCAGACCCTCTAATTTCCGGCTCGCGAGGTCAAACATCGCCTGACGTTCCGCCTGTTCCGGCAGATGATGTTTATCCATCATCTGCTGATGTTTTTTCAGCCACGGCACATGGGCATAGCCGAACAGGGCGATGCGTGACGGGGCAAATTCACCGGTCTTGACGATGGTCTCCTCAATGGTGTCAAGGGTCTGACGCGGCATACCGTAAATCAGGTCAAAATTGATATTGCCAATACCGGCGTCCCTGAACCAACGGAGATTGTCGGCAATAAGCGCGTCCGGTTGAACCCGGTTGATGGCCTGCTGGACCTCGATATTGAAATCCTGAATGCCGAGGCTCACCCGGTTGACCCCGCTGGCGGCATAGGCCGTCACTTTATCCTGCGAACAGGTACGCGGATCAATCTCGACCGCAATTTCCGCCTCTGGCAAAATCTCGAAATTTTCCCGGACCAGCGCCATAAGATCCTGAAAGGACTCTGCATTGATAATGGTTGGCGAGCCACCGCCAAAATGGATATGGCTGACCTTTTTCCGGCCCGCGATACCGCCGATCAGGCTGATTTCCTGCCTGAGCGAGTCGAGATAGCGCCGGATAGGCTCATAACTGTTGGATATTTTGGTAAAACAGCCGCAGAACCAGCATAATTTCTCACAAAAAGGAATATGAAAATAGAGGCTGACCGGTTGATCTTCCGACAGGTCGCCCAGCCATTTCGCATAGAGCGCCGGGTCAAGTTCGTCAAATTCCAGCGCCGTCGGATAGCTGGTATAGCGTGGCAGACGGCGGGGCTTGTTTCCTGTGGTCATCGCATTTTAATACTACATAAAGGCTTTATAGGCCATGATGGTGAAGGTATCCTTGATGCCGGGAATGGTCTGCACCCGGTCATTGATATAGCGGCCAATATCCTCATCCTCGTCAAGATGAAGTTTTATCATCAAATCAAATGCGCCTGAAATGGAATATATTTCCTCGGTTTCCGGCAACTCGTCGACAATATGCTCGGCAACCTGATATACCTTGCCAAGATCACATTTAATCTGTACGAAAATATTTTTCATCTCTATGATCCTTCTATCGTAACTTTACCCGGGAAATTACAGACTTATGCCGCGCTTCACAACAGAAATAATTGTCCGCTTCAATCATGTTGACCCGGCGGGCATCGTTTATTACCCGCGATATTATGAAATGATCAATCAGGCAAGCGAAATCTGGTTCGAGGACGGGCTGGATTATCCCTACCCCAAGATGTTTTCCGACGGCTGGGCGGTGCCGATGGCCCATCTGGAAAGCAGTTTTAAAAATCCGAGCTACCTTAATGACCGGCTGACATTCGCCCTCGGGGTAACAAAAATTGGCCGGAGCCGTATTGACCTGTCAATTGTGACAAGCTGCAAGGCGGAAATCCGTTTCCTCACCCGTCAGAGCATAGTCTGGGTCAATCACAAAAAAATCAAATCCGCACCAATTCCGGGGACCATCCGCGAAAAGATGGAACATTACCTGCTTGACCCGGATGAAGATATTTCCCTCTGACGCAGGATCTTTTCACAGGATCATTTTATCAGGCAATTTTATAATGTCATTACCACTTTATAATGTCATTACCGCGCAGGCGGTAATCCATATTCTTGCTGGATTTTCCTATCAATCAAATATGGCCCATAGACCAGCAAGCCCTCCTCTGGGTCCCCGATCAAGTCGGGGATGACGGGGGGGGAAGTCGGGGATGAGGGGG
>JALUWZ010000050.1 GCA_027019205.1 Emcibacter sp. | reverse complement strand
AGCTGGCCGGGGCCGGGCTTGATGTGTTTGAAAATGAACCGGCGGTCAATCCAAAGCTTCTGGACATGGCCAATGTGGTCGCCCTGCCGCATATGGGATCCGCCACGACCGAGGGGCGCAATGACATGGGCGAGAAAGTGCTGATCAATATCAAGACCTTTGTCGATGGTCATAATCCGCCCGACCGGGTGCTGGAAGACTGGGTATAAAATTGGGAAAATTGTATACTGTCCCCAATTAATACTGTTTGGGATTACAGGCTTTGCAGCCCGGATCTTTGGGTAGTCTGATGCTGCGGCTGTTGCTGCCAAGTGCGTCATAGAGCATGAGCTTTCCGGCGAGGCTGTCGCCGAGATCAAGCAGTTCCTTCAGCACCTCCACCGCCTGCAGGCTGCCGAGAACTCCGGCGACGGCACCAAGTATTCCGGCCTCGGCACAATTGCCGACATTGCCCGGATGGTCCGGCACCAGACAGCGGTAGCAGGGCTTGTCGGCAAGATAGCCCTTAAAGGTGCTGATCTGGCCGTCAAACTGGCTTAAGGCAGCGGAAACAAAGGGTTTTTTCAGTTTCAGGCAGATGTCATTAATCAGAAAGCGGGTGTCAAAATTATCGCAGCCATCGGCGATGATGTCATAGTCGGCCATGATATGTTCGGCATTGTCCGGCAACAGGCGCTCGGGATATGTCCGAACAGTTATCCCGGGATTGATCTGGCGGATCATCCTTTTGGCGCTGGCGGTTTTGCTCTGGCCGATCTGGTCCGTACTGTGAATGATCTGGCGCTGCAGATTGCTTAAGCTCACCTCATCATCATCAATGATGCCGATGGTGCCGACCCCGGCGGCGGCAAGATACAGGATGACCGGACTGCCCAGGCCCCCGGCGCCGATAACCAGCACCCGGGACGACAGCAATCTCTGCTGCCCGGCCCCGCCGACCTGTTTGAGGATAATATGGCGGGCATAGCGCTCCAGCTGATCATCATCAAGGGTCATTGGCACCGTCAACGGTAAAATCCATATCCTCATAACCGGCGGGCAGGATGACAAAAAGATCACCATCCTCCACCACAAGGTCATCGGGATTTTCGACCTCCACACCATTGCGGGTCACGGCGAATTCCGTCAGCCCGACCGCGCGTGCCTCGGCCAGCAGCCGCTCAACGGTAAGCGCCAACCTGGGCAGGATGGATTCTGTCCCCTCTATACGTAACGTCACCGTCCCCATAAATTTACAATCCGTCAAACATCGGGGTTGACAGATAGCGTTCGGCAAAGGACGGAATGATGACGACAATTTTCTTGCCCGCCATATCGTCGCGCTCGGCAAGCTCAAGGGCGGCGGCAATGGCGGCTCCGGAAGAAATACCGACCGGGATACCTTCGGTCTTTGCCACCAGGCGGGCGGTTTCAAAGGATGTTTCATTGCCGATGGTCAGCACCTCGTCGATATATTCCGTTGCCAGGATTTCCGGGATAAAACCGGCGCCGATGCCCTGAATCTTATGAGGGCCGGGCTGGCCACCGGACAGGATCGGGCTGTCCTCCGGCTCAACAGCAACAAACAGAATACTGTCCTTTTTCGGCTTTAACGCCCGGGCAATGCCGGTGATTGTGCCGCCGGTGCCAACGCCCGATACCACAATATCCACTTCACCCTTTGTATCATTCCAGATTTCATTGGCGGTGGTGATTTCATGGATGGCCGGGTTGGCCGGATTGGCAAATTGCTGTGGCATGACGGCATTGCCCTCGTCCTTCACCATTTGCTCGGCCCGGGCAATCGCCCCTTTCATCCCCTGTTCCGCCGGAGTAAGTTCAAGATTAGCCCCGAGGATCAGCAGCATCTTGCGCCGTTCCATCGACATGTTTTCCGGCATCACCAGCGTCAGGTCATAGCCCTTTGCCGCACAGACGAAGGCCAGCGCTATGCCGGTATTGCCCGATGTCGGTTCGATAATCCGGGTGCCTTCGGTGATTTTTCCCTGTTTTTCAAGATCAGCGATCATCGCCGCGCCGATTCTGTCCTTGACCGAGGCGAGAGGATTAAAAAATTCGAGCTTGAGCAGAATTTCCGCGCCTGTGCCAATATCCCGGCCCAGCCGGTTCAGGCGCACCAGAGGGGTATTGCCGAGGGTTTCAATAATATTGTCATAGATTCTCCCCCGGCCTTCTGTGCCAATATCGGTGACTGTTTTGCGGGTGGACATGATTTTACCTCCTGGGGTTAAATGCTGAATGTGAAATTTTTTGCAGAATCTGTTGCAACGCCCTCACTCATGGCCTGTTGACAGAGATCCTGCAGGGTGATGCTGTCAAGTTTGTCGATAATACTGTTATTGAGATCTTCAATCAGGGGGTTGATCACCTTGATCCCCATGGCGGATCGGGACAGGATAGCACTGTTATTTTTTTTCCTGTCCATATTGCTGACCACGCGGACAATTTCACCAACGGAAATCCGCCGTCTTTCCCGGGCCAGATTATAGCCGCCTTTGGGTCCTCTGACCCCCTTTAATATTCCGGCGCGCACCAGCTGCTGCATGACCTGTTCCAGATAGCGCTGGGGAATTTCCTGCCGACTGGTGATGTCGCGCGACTGTACCGGTCCCATGCGGCCATTATAGGCAACATCGACCACCGCTTCCAGCGCGTAAATCATTTTCCGGGTCAGGCGAAACATTTAAGTCTATAATCCTTTAACTGTTAAGACCGGTGGAGCCAAAACCGCCGGCCCCACGGGCGGTTTTGTCAAGGCTGTCGCATATTTTCCAGCCGATCCGGGTGACGGGGGCAATCACCATCTGGGCAATACGCATGCCCCGGGTGATGATAAAATCCCGGTTTCCGTGATTGATCAGAATAACTTTGATCTCGCCCCGGTAATCGGCATCAATGGTGCCGGGACTGTTGAGAATAGTGACGCCATGCTTCCAGGCGAGGCCGGACCGGGGCCGGATCTGGGCCTCATATCCCGGGGCCAGAGCCATGGCAAATCCGGTCGGGATCAGCAGACGCTGGCCCGTTTTCAGAATAAGCTCCTCCTCGGCGGATATGGCGGCCATAAGGTCCATACCGGCGCTGTTCACGGTTTCATAGGCCGGGCAGTCAAGGCCCGTGCCGTGGGGTAAATACTGAAAATCTGCTGCGGTCATTTTTAACTCTGGCCTGTATTCTGATTATGTAAAGTGGGTTGCTATTTTTCGGGCGAGCCGCCGGGCGACCTCGTCCTTCGGGGCCTGTTCCCAATCCTCAATGGCGGATTCGGTGATCAGGCTGACCCGGTTATGGTCGCCGCCCATAACGCTTTGCCCGCCGTCCCGGGTCGAAACATCATTGGCGACGATCCAGTCACAGCCCTTTCTGGCAAGCTTGGCCCGGGCATTATCCTGAATATTTTCGGTTTCTGCGGCAAATCCGATGACCAGATCAGGTCGCCGGTCCGTCTTCCGCGCCAGAAATTCAAGGATGTCCGGATTTTCCGTCAGCTGCAGGGCAGGCAGGCTGCCGTCCTGCTTCTTTATTTTCTGATCCGGCACGTTTTTCATCCGCCAGTCAGCAACGGCAGCGACACAGATTGCGACATCGGCGGGCAGGGCTTTTTTGCAGGCGGACAGCATATCGCGGGCCGAGTCAATATGGATTCTTTCGATTCCATCGGGGGCCTCAAGGGCGGTCGGCCCGGAAATCAGGCTGACCCGGGCGCCGAGGTTACGCAAGGCGCGGGCGATGGCATAACCCTGTTTGCCGCTGGAATGATTGGCGATGTAGCGCACCGGGTCAATGGCCTCGCGGGTCGGCCCGGCGGTAACCAGAATATGTTTGCCGACAAGCGGGCCTGTCACATCAAAGAAATTTTCCAGCGCCGCCACCATGTCACCGACCTCTGCCAGCCGCCCCGGTCCGACCTCGCCACAGGCAAGGTCGCCGCTTGCCGGTGCGATGGTCCGGATGCCGTCCTGAACAAGCTGGTTGAAATTCCGTTGGGTTGCCGCATGGTTCCACATATGGCTGTTCATGCTCGGCGCGATCATCACCGGCTTGTCAGTGGCGAGCAGGGCGGTGGTTGCCAGATTATCGGCAATCCCGGCGGCCATTTTGGCCATCATGTCGGCAGTCGCCGGGGCGACCAGTACAAGGTCCGCCTCCCGCGACAGGCGGATATGTCCCATTTCCACCTCATCGGTCAGTGAAAACAGGTCGCTATAGACTTTTTCGCCGCTCAGGGCGCTGACCGATAGCGGGGTGATAAATTCTGCCCCGCCCCGGGTCAGGATACAGCGCACCGTCATGCCACGCTCCCGGACCCGCCGGATCAGGTCGAGGCATTTATAGGCTGCAATGCCGCCGCCAATGATCAGCAACAGGCGTTTTCCGGCAAGTGAACTGGTGGTTTTCAATATCATGGGGCTAATGTAGGTGCTAAAAACCGTAAAATCAAGTAAACTACCTGATAATACTGTTAATTAATAAAACCATAGAGGCCATAGAGCGCGAGACTGCCGATAATACCGCCGCCGAGGCCATAGAGAAACAACCTGAGCGAGCTGCGCCGCCGGGTCTTTGCCTGTTCAATTGTCCGGGCGGCAGCGGCCAGACTTTCAATATCATCAAGTATTTTCGGAATGCGGTTCAGGCTGTCTGTCACCGTTTCAGCCATATCGCGGAGCCTGGCCCCTGGCCCGAGATTGTCGCACATCCATTTTTCTATGATTGGCCGGGCGCTTTCCCACATGTTGATTTCGGGATAGAGACCGAGGGCGACCCCTTCCGCCGTCACCATGGTTTTCTGTAGAAGAATCAGTTGCGGCTGGGTCTGCATATTAAAGGTCGCGGTGGTTTCAAACAGCTGGGCCAGTAATTTGCCGACCGAGATTTCCGCCACCGGCTTGCCGACGATCGGGGCGCCGATGGCGCGGATGGCCTGTTTGAATTTATCCAGAGACTGGTCCGGTGGCACATAGCCGATATCAAAATGGGCCCGGGCGATCAGGTCATAATCCTGAGTGATAAAGCCATAGAGTATTTCCGCAAGGCAACGCCGGGTTTTGCGGTCAATCCGACCCATGATGCCGAAATCTATGGCGGTGATTCTGTTGCCGCCCCCCGCCTCGTCCCGGCAGGCAAACAGGTTGCCCTGATGCAGGTCGGCATGGAAGAAGCCGTCATTCAGCGCCTGGGTCAGGAAGCTCTGGATCAGCCCTTCGGCCAGTTGTTTCATATCGTAACCGGCGGCAATAATCTCGGCCTTGCGGGAAAAGGAAATGCCCCGGACAAGGCCGGTACAGAGGATACGCCGGCTGGTCAGGTCCCAGTTGACATCCGGCACCGCATAATTCGGGTTGTCCCGGCTGTTATCCTGTAGTTCAGAGGCGGCGGCGGCCTCAAAACGCAGGTCCATTTCAAGGGCAATGGTTTCTGAAATGGTTTCAACCACCGACATCGGGCGCAGACGCCGCGCCCGGGACGAGAAACGCTCGACAATACGGGCGAGCCACAGGAAGCTTTCAAGATCGCGGGCAAAGGCCTTTTCAATGCCGGGGCGCAGCACCTTGACCGCGACCGCCTGCCCGTCCGTGGTTGTCGCCAGATGAACCTGGGCGATCGAGGCGGCGGCAACCGGCGTTTCGTCAAATGCGCTGAATAACTTATTTAGCGGGGCGTCGAGTTCCTGTTCAATGATCTGAATCGCCTGTTTGCCGGGAAAGGGCGGCACCCGGTCCTGCAAACGCATCAGGTCGAGCGCCATATCGGGGCCGACAATATCCGGGCGGGTCGCCATGGCCTGACCGATTTTGATGAAGCTTGGCCCAAGCGACTGAAAGGCCTCGACCAGATTGCTGCTTTCTTTGTCCGGCGCGGGTTTCTTCCTGAATTTAAGCAGCTTGCGCAGGCGACTCAGCGATTTGGGCTGCTTGCCAAACAGTGACATTATATCCATCAGCGCATCATGGCGCGACAGGACAAAACCGATACGCAGCAGATGAGCCATGTGGGAAAAACTTTTCAGCATCGGCTCAGATTTTCCACCCGGAATGGAGGGCAACGATGCCGCCGGTCATATTGCGAAAGCTGACCCGCCGGAATCCGGCCTGCTCTATCATTTCCCTGAACTGCTCCTGGGGTGGAAACTGGCGGATGCTTTCGACCAGATATTGATAGGAGTCCCGGTCGCCGGTAATCATGCCGCCAATCTCCGGCAGCAGGTGAAAGCTGTAGCTGTCATATATGCTGTTGAGCAGCGGCAAATCCACCCGGCTGAATTCGAGACAGAGAAAGCGCCCGCCGGGTTTCAGCACCCTGAGGGCTTCGCTCAGGGCCTTGTCAATATTGGTGACGTTGCGAATGCCGAACGCAATCGTATAGGCATCATAGCTGTTATCGGGAAAGGGCAGACCTTCCGCATTGCCGGTAACCCAGTCAATATGGTTCAGGATACCCCGGTCAATCGCCCGGTCGCGTCCGACCTCCAGCATATTGGTATTGATGTCGCAGACCGTGACATCCGCAGGCATTTTGCCGGACGGCGCTGCCTTTCCGGCGGCATCAAGGAAACGAAAGGCAATGTCGCCGGTCCCGCCCGCCACGTCAAGCAGCCGCATCCCCGCGTCTGGTTGCAGACTGCGGATCAGGTCATTTTTCCATAGCCGGTGCAGCCCGCCGCTCATCACATCATTCATGATATCGTATTTTTGGGCGACACTGTCAAATACGTTGCGCACCATGCCCTGTTTGGCCTCGCGCTCCACGGTTTTGAAGCCGAAATGGGTGGTTTCTTCTGGATCATTCTGTGTATTTTGCTGTACCATGCCGGGGACAATAGCCCACCGGCGCAGGCTGTGCCAGTTTTTTTATTCACCTTTCAGGAGATATTATGCCCGAGCTTCCCGAGGTAGAGACTGTGAAGAACGGCCTCGCCCCCATAGTCGAAGGCCGTCGGCTTTTCCGGGTTATTCAGCGGCGCGACAAGTTACGTATTCCCCTGCCGGAAAATTTTGCCGAACGGCTTCAGGGGCGTCGGGTCGAGCGGATAGGCCGCCGGGCTAAATATCTGCTATTTCACCTCGACGGGCCGGATATTCTGATCTGTCATCTCGGCATGTCGGGCCGGATGACTGTAACGGCGGCGGGGGACCGGGGCGCGCCCGATATTTTTGGCAAACATGATCATATTATTCTGGAAACCGACGCCCATGATCTGGTGACCTATAATGATCCGCGCCGTTTTGGGTTGATGACATTATGCCCGGCGGACGGGCTGGATCAGCATCGCCTGTTTTGCCATATGGGGCCGGAACCGCTTGGCAATGAATTTAACCCCGGTTATCTGGCCACCTGCGCCGAAAACCGCCGGTCGCCGATCAAGAATTTTCTGCTTGATCAGCGAGTCGTTGCCGGGCTTGGCAATATTTATGTCTGTGAGGCCCTGTTTGAGGCCGGTATTTCGCCGAAAAAAAATGCCGGTGATCTGACAGGGGACGAGGCGGAAAAACTGGTCCCGGTTATCCGGGATGTCCTCGGGCGGGCGATCCGGGCCGGTGGCTCGAGTCTGAAGGATTACGCGCAGATAGACGGCACACTGGGCTATTTTCAGCATCAGTTCCGGGTTTACGGGCGGGCGGGGGAAAGCTGTCCGACATCCGGCTGTGGCGGGGAAATTATCCGGATTATTCAGGGGGGGCGATCGACATTTTATTGTCCTGCCTGCCAGGATTAGCTATTCTTGTGTCATGCCTAATGCTGTTCAGACATATCTGAAATATGGTCTGCTGCTGTTTGTCTTTGTGGCAAACGGGCAGGTATTTGCCGGAACGGGCCAGCCACGTCTGTTGTCTGATCTGGATATTCCGCTTATGGCGGGTTTTCAGGAAGACAGGGACAGCCGGGTGATATTCGATACGCCGCAGGGGCGCATAATCGAGGGCCGGGCCAGCGGCCCCCATAAAGCCGCCAAGGTATTTGACTATTATCGTCTGGTGCTGCCGACACTTTCCTGGCAGACGACGGCGGGCAAGATAAAAAATTGTGGCGGCGCAGCTTTTCTTTGTCTCAGGGCGCAACGTGACGGGGAAATATTAACCATAAAAATCAGGCAAGTAAGGCAGTCAGGGCAAAAGACTGTCATTTACTTTTCTGTAAATCCGGAATAAAGACAGTGTCGCATTATAATCGAGTATAGATAATACAGTATTCAAGGAGAAATAATATGTCCTATAAAATGATTCTGGTCGATTGCAAGGAGCCGGTGGGCCTGATTACCCTGAACCGGCCCGAGGCAATGAATGCCCTCAATGGCGAACTTATGGATGAACTGACCTCGGCCCTCAGGGCGTTTGAAGCCAATGACAATATCCGCGCCACCGTCATCACCGGAAGCACCAGGGCCTTTGCCGCCGGGGCTGATATAAAGGAAATGCAATCCCTGAATTTTGTCGAGGCCTATATGAGCGATTTTATCACCGCGAACTGGGAAGAGGTCTCCCATTGCCGCAAGCCGGTTATTGCCGCTGTGGCGGGCTATGCCCTGGGCGGCGGCTGCGAGCTTGCAATGATGTGTGATTTTATTCTGGCGGCGGATAATGCCCGTTTTGGCCAGCCGGAAATCAAGCTCGGCGTTATTCCGGGGGCCGGGGGCACCCAGCGGCTGACCCGGGCGGTCGGCAAGTCAAAGGCGATGGAGATGATCCTGACCGGGCGGATGATGGATGCGGAGGAAGCCGAACGCGCCGGTCTGGTCAGCCGGGTGGTGCCGGTTGATGATCTGCTGGAGGAAGCCCTGAAGGTGGCGCGCAAAATTGCCGACCTGTCGCTGCCATCGGTGATGATTGCCAAGGAATCGGTCAATAAAGCCTTTGAAACCACGCTCCATGAAGGGGTTATGTTTGAGCGCCGGGTGTTCCATTCCCTGTTCGCCACCGAGGACCAGAAAGAGGGCATGGCGGCCTTTGCCGAGAAAAGAACGGCAAAATTCAAACATAAATAAGCCCGGATATGCTTTTTGGGGAATTATCTTGAAAAGCTTATTGACCAATGGATAGGGCATGTTTATAAGGCATCCGTTGAAATTGACTTAAATAATTTTAAGGTCCCTGATTCTCCCGAGAGTGACTATCGGTAGAGAGCAGGGACTTTATATACAGAGAAAGACAGGCACCTTAATGGCTAATTTATTACAGGCTAAGAAAAGAATTCGCGCCAATGCCCGGCGTGCAGAAGTGAATAAATCCCGCAAGAGCCGGATCCGGACCTTTGTCAAGAAGGTGGAACTGGCGCTGGAAAGCGGCAATGCCGAAGAGGCCCGGCTGGCGCTCAAGGCAGCTCAGCCGGAATTGATGCGCGGCGTGACCAAGGGCGTTCTGCATAAAAAGACCGCCTCCCGCAAAGTTTCCCGTCTGGCCAAACGGGTGAAGGCGCTCTCCGTCTAGCGGAATTTCGAGTCGCCCGAACAAACCCGGCGAGTCTGTGATAAAATCACGCTTGAAAAGCTGAACCTGCTATGGTTCGGCTTTTTTTTGGCCTGAAAAACTGTCCGGCGGGCAAAGTTCCGCTTTTGTTCGGAGGGCGGAAAATGTGATAATAATATCACATACCAGATATAGTAGCTTACCTGCTGACCAGGCCATATCTTAACCATAAATTGTGATTATTTTCAGATGAATCGGTTGCCAGAAATCCTCCCGGACTGTACCCTGTAGGCTGTCCATGAGGGGATGAAATGGCTGAATAATCGCGGGGTGTGATCAGGCCTCTTATTTTGAGAGTCCGGATGCAGTCAGGACTTTGTCCGGGTGTTTTTCGGACCGGGGACCCTTCTGTAATATGGAATTGGCTGCATTCTATTCCGGTGCAGGCAGAGGATTTTGTTGTGTCAATTATTTGGGAAGCAGGGACGTGAGCTATTGCGGTGATGTGACAGTCGGGGAGGTCTGGGAGGCTCTCACGCGGGATGACAAAGCCGTTCTGGTTGATGTCAGAACCCAGCCGGAGTGGGCCTTTGTCGGCATCTGTGACTTGTCAGGGCTGGACAAGATGCCGCTGCTGGTCAGTTGGCAGGAATATCCCCATATGGCGCCTAATCCGGCCTTTGCGGATATGATTATGGCAGAAAATATTCCACTGGACAGCCCGTTATATTTCCTGTGCCGGTCCGGGGTTCGTTCCCGTGCCGCAGCGCAGGCCATGACCCGGGCGGGCTATGAAAAATGCTTTAATATTCTTGGCGGTTTTGAGGGCGACCGGGACGGGGCGGGACATCGGGGGCAACAGGATGGCTGGAAAGCCGCCGGGCTGCCCTGGACACAGAATTAATATTATAATTATATAAATAATAGGGATTTAGGGGCGTTAAAGACTATGAATATCGTACCGGCAGCACAACAAGAGGTATCGGACTCCGACATGGAAGCAGAGTGGTCACGGGTTCTGGACAGGTTACGGGCAGAATTTGACGACAGTATATTCAACAGCTGGTTCAGGCCGCTGGCTCTGGTGAATATTGAGGAGGGCTGTGCGGTGATGGCGGCCCCGACCCGCTTTATGCGCAACTGGCTGATGTCCAATTATGCCGACCGGATCAGGCAGGCCTGGACGGCAGAAAATTCGGCCATCTCGGATATTAAATTTATCGTCCTGTCCGGCTTCACCACCGGCAAACAGACATCAGGAACACAGACATCAGGAATAACGGCGGATAACAGTCCGCCGGAACAGAAAAAGCACCACTCTGATATTATCCGGATCAAGGAAGATAATATCGGTGCGCCGCTCGACCCGCGTTTTACCTTTGACAGCTTTGTTGTCGGCAAATCGAACGAGCTGGCCTATGCTGCGGCCCGCCGGGTGGCGGAAAACAAGGAAGTTCATTTCAACCCGCTGTTCCTCCATGGCGGGGTCGGCCTCGGCAAGACCCACCTGATGCACGCCATTGCCAGCTCAAACCGCGAGCTTTTTCCGGGCCGCAAGGTGGTTTATCTGTCGGCGGAACAATTCATGTATCAATTTGTCAGCTCCATTCGCTACAAGGATACCATGTCCTTCAAGCAGAAGTTCCGTTCGGTTGATCTTTTGATGATTGATGATCTGCAGTTTATCGCCAACAAGCAATCGACCCAGGAAGAATTTTTTCATACCTTCAACGCCCTGATTGATCACAGCCGGCAGGTGGTGATTTCCGCCGACCGCTCGCCGACCGATATGGAGGGGATCGAGGAACGTATCCGCTCCCGTCTGGGCTGGGGGCTGGTGGCGGATATTCATCCGACCGAATATGAACTCAGGCTCGGCATCCTGCAGCAGAAGGCCAACAAGGTGCCCGAGGTCGGGATCAGCCTGTCGGTGCTGGAATTCCTTGCCCACCGGATCACCTCCAACGTGCGCGAACTGGAAGGGGCACTCAACCGGATGATTGCCCATGCGACCCTGATTGGCCGCGAGGTTACGCTGGAAATGACCCAGGAAGTGCTCAAAGACCTGCTCCGGGCCAATGTGCGGCGGGTGAGCATTGATGAAATCCAGCGCAGGGTAGCGGATTATTTCAATATCCGCCTGTCTGATCTTCTGTCGGCCCGCCGGGCGCGTCAGGTCGCCCGCCCGCGTCAGGTCGCGATGTATCTGGCAAAGCAGTTGACGGCAAAATCCCTGCCGGATATCGGGCGTCAGTTCGGCGGACGCGATCATACCACCGTCATGCATGCGGTCAAACGTATCAATGAATTACGGCTGGCTGACAGCGTGCTGGACGAGAATATCCTCCATCTTGAGCGGATATTGGGCACCTGATCCGGCGTCTTTTTCGACCGGCCCGCCACCGGGCTACGACTCGGTGAAAATCTCCCAAAAAAACCTTTGAACCGGCCCGGCAATATGCTAGGGTCAGGACCCGTTGAAAAGGGGGTTTTTCTCTGAAGCCGTCAAGGTTAACGGTCGGAAATAACAGGTAAACATGGATCAGGAAGCGTGATTGGAATATGAAGCTTAATATCGAACAAAGTGCATTGTTAAAATCACTGGGCCACATTCAGACTGTTGTTGAAAAACGCAATACCATTCCGATCCTGTCCAATGTTCTGCTGGAATGTGCGGAGGGTCATCTGACGCTGGCGGCCACCGACCTTGATCTGGCAATTTCGGAACAGGTCGAGGCGGACATCATTGAACCGGGCGGCATTACCGCCCCGGCCCATACCCTGTATGATATTGTCCGCAAGCTGCCGGACGGCGCACAGGTCGAACTGTCCTATGACGGTGACAGTCAGCGGCTTGCCATCCGGGCGGGCCGGTCGCGTTTTACCCTGTCCTGTCTGCCGCGTGAGGATTTCCCGGTCATGGCCGAAGGGGAGCTGCCCCATGTCTTTGACCTGCCGGCAGCAAATCTGAAACGGCTGATTGACAAAACCCGCTTTGCGGTCTCTACCGAAGAAACCCGCTATTATCTGAACGGTATTTACCTCCATGTGGCCGAGGATGATGACGGCAGTGCGCTGTTGCGCGGGGTGGCGACCGACGGTCACCGTCTGGCCCGTTTTGATATGGCGTGTCCCGCTGGTCTGGACGCCATGCCCGGGGTGATTGTCCCGCGCAAGGTCGTCGGCGAATTGCGCAAGCTGGTCGATGAATTTGAAGGCGATGTCAAGGTCTCCCTGTCCGAAACCAAAATCCGTTTTGTCTTTGCCCGGGTTGTCCTGACCTCGAAATTAATTGACGGGACCTTTCCGGATTACAGCCGGGTCATTCCGGAAGGCAATGACAAGATTATGGAAATTGACAGCCGCCAGTTTGCCGAGGCGGTGGACCGTGTTTCAACCATTTCGACTGAGAAAACCCGGTCAATCAAATTATCTCTCGGCCCGGACAGCCTGAAACTCTCTGTCAACAGCCCCGAGCAGGGCACGGCCAAGGAGGAAGTGGCGGCGAGCTATGCCGGGGACGAGATGGAAATCGGCTTTAATTCGCGCTATCTTATGGATATCCTCGGTCAGATAGAGGGTGATCTGGCCCGGGTGGTGCTGGCGGATTCCACCGCCCCGACCATTTTAAGGGATGTGACCGATGACGGCGCGCTTTATGTCCTGATGCCCATGAGGGTGTGAGGGTGGTGGCGCGGCACACAGGAAACAGGGACCGGTGAATACCCTGCTGCAGAGTGATAAAAATAACGGTGTTGCCTTCTCCGTTTCCGCCGGGGAACAGACAGCCGGTGACCTGTTCGCTGCCGAACTTTATGTCGGACGGCTGCATCTGACGGATTTCAGGTCTTACCCTGCGGCAACGATAGAGCCAGGGGGCCGGTCTGTGGTGCTGACCGGGCCGAACGGGGCCGGCAAAACAAATATCCTCGAAGCCCTGTCTTTTCTGTCAGCCGGTCGGGGGATGCGGGGCGGGCGTTTGTCCGATGCCTGCCGTCTTGACGGGTCAGCCAGCCACAGCCCGGCACGCCGCAACTGGACGGTGGCGGCCCGGCTTGAAACCCCGGACGGGACGATAAATCTCGGGACCGGGCTGGAAACAGACGCCACAGAATCCGTTGGGGATGGCGGGCAGAAAGACCGGCGTATTATCCGGATTGACGGCGAGAATGGCTCAAGCCCGGCAGCCTTCAACGATATTTTACAGGTCACATGGCTGACCCCGCAAATGGATCGCCTGTTTATTGAGGCCCCGTCAGGCCGCCGCCGCTTTCTCGACCGGATCGTCGCGGATTTTCACAGCAGCCACCGCCGCGAAGTCAATGCCTATGAACGGGTGATGCGCGAAAGAAACCGCCTGTTGCAGGATGGCGGCGGTGATGACAGCTGGCTGTCGGCTCTGGAAGGGCGGATGGCCGAACACGGGGTTGCGGTTGCGGCGGCCCGGCTCGATGCGATGGACCGGCTGTGCGGGGCAATAGAAGACTCCGCCTCCTGCTTTCCCCGGGCGCAGATCAGGGTGGAGGGCTTGCTGGAACAGGGTCTCGCGCAGGGGCCGGCACTGGCGGTGGAGGATGAGTTTCGACGGCTTCTCCGCGATAATCGCGAGCGGGACAGCCACAGCGGACGGACGGCTGCCGGGCCGCATAAAAGTGATCTTCTGGTCACTCACAAAGACCGGGACATGCCGGCGGCGCTCTGTTCCACCGGGGAACAGAAGGCACTGTTGATTGCCATAACCCTGGCCAGTGCGCGGATTATGGCCAATGATTTCGGGGCCGCCCCGCTGTTATTGCTCGATGAGGTGGTGGCCCATCTCGACCGGGCGCGGCGGACGTCATTATTTGACGAGCTTACGGCCCTCGGCTCCCAGGTCTGGCTGACCGGCACCGACCGGTTGCTATTTGACGGACTTGGCGACCGGGCAGGCTATTTCCGGGTGGACAACAGCGTCATAACGCCAACATAAACAGATTAGAGAACAAGGTACGATATTTTATGTCTGATGAAATAGAAATGAAAGACGCCAATCTGGGGGCGGAAGATTATGACGCGGATTCGATCAAGGTCCTGAAAGGGCTTGACGCGGTCAGAAAACGGCCCGGCATGTATATCGGCGATACCGAGGACGGGTCCGGCCTGCATCATATGGTGTTTGAGGTATCGGACAATGCCATTGACGAATCACTGGCGGGATATTGTGATCTGGTTCTGGTGTCGATGAATGCGGACGGCTCGATCTCCGTCACCGATAATGGCCGGGGGATTCCGGTTGGCATTCACGAGGAAGAAGGGATTTCGGCTGCCGAGGTTATCATGACCCAGCTCCATGCCGGCGGTAAATTTGACAGCAACAGCTATAAAATTTCCGGCGGCCTGCACGGGGTCGGGGTATCGGTGGTCAATGCGCTGTCGGAATATCTCGACCTGACCATCTGGCGCCATGACAAGGAGCATTTTATCCGTTTCGAGCATGGCGACGCGGTGAAAGAGCTTGTGGTGGTCGGCGATGCCAAAGGCAAAACCGGCACCAGGGTAACCTTCCTGCCATCACGCGAGACATTCGGTGATATTGACTTCGATTTTCAGAAGCTTGTGCATCGTTTTCGCGAGCTGGCCTTCCTCAATAGCGGGGTTCGCATCAAAATAGAAGATAACCGCGCCACTGGCGGGCAGGCGGTCGAGCTGTATTATGAGGGCGGGATTTCCGCCTATGTCACCTATCTTGATCGCAGCAAGACCCCGCTGATCCCCGTGGCCATCAGCATTTCCGGCGAAAAAGAGGGTATTATTTTTGAATGCGCCCTGCAATGGAATGACAGCTATCATGAAAATGTCATGTGCTTCACCAATAATATTCCCCAGCGCGACGGCGGCTCCCATCTGGCGGGCTTTCGCGCGGCCCTGACCCGGACCATCAACGGCTATGCCAATGCCACCGGCATCGCCAAACGCGAGAAAGTCACCCTGAGCGGTGATGACAGCCGCGAGGGCCTGACCTGTGTGCTGTCGGTCAAGGTGCCAGACCCGAAATTCTCGTCCCAGACCAAGGACAAGCTGGTCTCGTCCGAGGTCCGCCCGGTGGTCGAAAGCCTGCTGAATGAAAAGCTCGGGTCATGGTTCGAGGAACATCCCCAGGAAGCCAAAATCATCATCAGCAAGATTGTCGAGGCCGCCGCCGCCCGCGAAGCGGCGCGCAAGGCCCGCGAGCTGACCCGGCGCAAGGGGGCGCTTGATATTTCCTCGCTGCCTGGCAAGCTCGCCGATTGTCAGGAACGCGACCCGGCAAAATCCGAATTGTTTCTGGTCGAAGGGGACAGTGCCGGTGGGTCGGCCAAACAGGGCCGCGCACGCCAGAATCAGGCAATTCTACCGCTCAAGGGGAAGATCCTCAATGTCGAGCGGGCCAGATTTGACAGGATGCTCGGCTCCCAGGAGATCGGCACCCTGATCACCGCCATGGGCACCAGCATTGGCCGCGAGGATTTCGATATTGAAAAACTGCGCTATCACAAGATCATCATCATGACCGATGCCGATGTTGACGGCGCCCATATCAGAACCCTGCTGCTGACCTTTTTCTACCGCCAGATGCGCGAGGTGATCGACCGGGGCTATCTCTATATCGCCCAGCCGCCGCTTTACAAGGTCAGCCGTGGCAAGTCGGAAGTTTACTTAAAGGATGACGCGGCGCTGGAGGACCATCTGATTGAACAGACCCTTGATGACATGACCCTGACACTGTATGACGGCACGCAAATTGCCGGCAATGACCTGAAGGACCTGGTGGAAAAAGTGCGGAAAACCACCCGGATACTCGGGCGGGTTCCGGCGCGCTATAACCGTGAACTGATTGAGGAAATGGCGCTGGCCGGGGCGTTCGAGCCGGACATGCAGGGGGATGACGATCACCGGGAAGGGGCAATTGCCGCCGTGGTGGCGCGGATGAACCGCAAGGCGGTCGAGGGCGAAAATACCTGGGCCGGAGAAAATACGGCGGATGGGATGATTTTCAGCCGGAAAATACGCGGGATTGAGGATATTTACCCGATTGATGATGCGTTCTTTAGCTCGGCGGAAGCCCGCGCCCTGAATGAGGCCGTAAAAGACCGCAAGGAGGTTTTTGCCCATAGCGCCAGCATCAGCCGCCGCGAGGATGTGCAGGACATCACCCTGCCGAGCGACCTGATGCGGCTGGTGCTGGCTTACGGTCGCAAGGGCCTGTCAATCCAGCGTTACAAAGGGTTGGGCGAGATGAATCCGGAACAATTATGGGAAACCACCCTTGATCCGGAGGCCCGGACCCTGCTGCAGGTAAAGGTCGATCATGTCGATACGGCGGACGAAATTTTCACCAAGCTGATGGGCGACGTGGTCGAGCCGCGCCGCGCCTTTATTCAGGATAATGCGCTTAATGTGGTTAATCTGGATGTTTGAGGTTGGGTTTGGGAGTTGGAATATTTTTTATTAGTGGGGGTTTCACCCCCGCGCCCGTGGGCGCTCCCCCTCCTCGTATTAACTCGGGCGCGCGGTCGCGCTTGCCTCAGACCTCTCGGTCTTCGGAGTCTGAGTGTTGGCGGAGAAGAGTGATGGTGGTT
>JALUWZ010000049.1 GCA_027019205.1 Emcibacter sp. | reverse complement strand
GCGGCTCGGGGCCGATGTGATCAATATGACCAGCAGCGGCTCGTCAATCAAAAAGGGCGAGACCCTGCTTGATACCGCCTCGACCCTGAATGCGATGCAGCCCGATCTTCTGGTGGTGCGCCACGGCAGTTCCGGGGCGGTCAAGCTTCTGTCGCGGAAGGTCAACTGCGCGGTCCTCAATGCCGGGGACGGCAAGCACGAACATCCGACCCAGGCCCTGCTCGACGCCCTGACCATCCGGCGGCGCAAAGGGCGGATTGCCGGGCTTACGGTCGCGATCTGCGGCGATATAGTCCACAGCCGGGTGGCGCGCTCCAACATCCACCTGCTTAATATCATGGGGGCCAGAGTGCGGGTCATCGGCCCGTCCACGCTGGTGCCCGCCAATATCCGGGAGCTGGGTGCCGAAGTATTTTACAATATGCGGGAGGGGCTTGAAGGCTGCGATATTGTCATGATGCTGCGCCTGCAGACCGAACGGATGCATGGCGGCTATTTCCCGTCAATCAGCGAATATTTCACCCTTTACGGTCTGGATTATGCCAAGCTGTCGGTGGCCAAAGAAGATGCGATGATCATGCATCCCGGCCCCATGAATCGCGGGGTTGAAATTGATGCCGCCGTTGCCGATGACCTGACCCGCAGTGCCATTCAGGAACAGGTCGAAATGGGCGTCGCCGTCCGCATGGCCTGCCTCGACCTGCTGACCCGAAAGAAAAGAAACCAGAAACCGGAAACCGGAAAGGACTCAGATTCCGAAGGCCATAATGGCCTGAGGCAAGGGCGACTGCCCGCCCGAGCCAATGCGAGGAGGGGGAGCGTGCGCGCGGGGGAGAATCCCCCATCAAATAAAAAATCAAAAAAGGGGATGGAAATATGAGCCTTTACATCCTTTACAAAAATGCCCGGCTTCTTGACCCGGCGACCGGGATGGACATGACGGGCGAGATCATGACCTGTGATAACCTGATTGCCGGGGTGGGTGAGCAGGTAACGGCTCCGGAAGACGCAGAGGTCATTGACTGCAAAGGCAACTGCCTGTGTCCCGGCCTGATTGACATGCGGGTTTTTGTCGGGGTGCCGGGGGCGGATTACAAGGATACAATCATAAATACCGGCGATGCCGCTGCGGCGGGCGGGGTCACCACGGTCTGTGTTCAACCGGTCACTGATCCGATTATTGATGATATGGCCCGGGTGGAATTCCTTGACAACCGGGCGAAAAAGGCCAGGGTCAATTTTGTCGCCTTCCCCGCCATCACCAAACAGCTTGAGGGCCGGGAAATGACCGAGATCGGTCTGATGAGTGCCGCCGGGGTCAAGGCCTTTACCGACGGCAATAAAAGTGTCGCCAACCCGGCCCTGATGAACCGGGTGCTGAAATATGCTGCGATGTTTGATGCGCTGATCATTCAGCATCTCGCCGTGCCGGAACTGTCGGACAGCGGCTGCATGAATGCCGGAGCGCTGGCAACCCGGCTCGGCCTGCCCGGTATTCCAACTGCGGCAGAGACTATTATGCTGGAGCGTGATATCCGGCTGTTAAAGTCGGCCCCCTGCCGCTATCACGCGGCGCAGATCACCTGTCAGGACAGTATTGATGTGATGGCTGCCGCCAAAAAGGACGGCCTGCCGCTTACCGCCGGGGTTGCGGTCGCCCATTTCTCCCTCAATGAATATGCTATTGAGGAATATCGTACCTTTACCAAATTGTCGCCGCCCCTGCGGGCGGAAAAGGACCGGGTGGCGGTGGTCGATGCCCTCAAGGACGGCACCATTGATGTCATCGTCAGCGGCCATGACCCGGAAGACCCGGAAAGCAAGCGGGTACCCTATGAACAGGCAGAATCGGGGGTCATCGGACTTGAAACCATGCTGCCGGTCACGCTTGAGCTTTATCACAATGCCCATATGCCGCTGCTGGATATTCTCGCAAGGATGACCTGTAATCCGGCGCGCATTCTGGGCCTTGAGGGCGGGATATTGCAAGAGGGCGCCCCGGCGGACCTGTGTATCTTCGATCCGGATGTGCCCTACCGGATTGATCCGGAGCAGATGATCTCGCTGACCAAAAACACCGCGTTTGATGGCCGGCCAATACAGGGGCGCATATTGCGAACCGTCGTCGGGGGAAAAACCATATTCGAGTATGGCGCATGACGCTGCTCCCGGTCCTCATCTGCCTGTCGGGCGGTTATCTCCTCGGCTCCCTGCCCTTCGGGGTTATTCTCACCCGGCTGGCGGGTCAGGGTGACTTGCGCAAAAGCGGGTCGGGCAATATCGGCGCGACCAATGTCCTGAGGACCGGCAACAAGGGGCTGGCGCTGGCGACACTGCTGCTTGATGGTGGCAAGGGGGCGTTATCAGCCGGGCTGGCCGGGCTGGCCTTTCATAATCAAACCCTGCTGTATTTTGCCGGTGGCGCGGCCTTTATTGGTCATCTTTACCCGGTGTTTCTGAAATTCAGGGGCGGCAAGGGGGTGGCGACCTTCCTTGGCATCCTGCTGGCGATAAACTGGCCGCTCGGCCTTGGCTGTTGCCTGACATGGGCGGTGATGAGTGCGATATTCCGGATTTCATCACTCTCGGCCCTGATTACCGCAGCCCTGTCACCAATTTACAGCTTATTTATTATTGGCGATTCAGGACTTGCAATTTTTACGGGTCTGTTGTGTATTATGATATTCATTCGCCACAAGGATAATATCAGCCGCCTGATTGCCGGAACCGAACCCGGTATCGGCAAAAAATAGCCGCAAAGATTGGGGAGCAATGCCCGCAGCCACCGGAAGACAACAACTCAGCCAGAAAGAAAAAATTGCCCGACTGCAATTGATCCGCACCGAAAATGTCGGCCCGGTGACTTTTCGTCAGCTGATTTCACGCTATAAAACGGCCCTTGATGCCCTAGATGCCCTGCCCGGACTTGCCCGGCGCGGTGGGCGCAAGAAACCGCTTGTTGCCGCAAAACGATCTGATATTCTGCAAGAGATAGACAGCCTGTCGGCGCAGGGCGGCCAACTGATTATTTATGGTGACGGACTGTATCCCGATGCCCTGATGGCGACCGAGGATGCGCCGCCGGTGATGATGGCGCTGGGCCATCCCCATCTGCTGGAAAAAAGAATTTTTGCCATGGTGGGGGCGCGGAACTGTTCGGCAGTCGGGGTAAAG
>JALUWZ010000048.1 GCA_027019205.1 Emcibacter sp. | reverse complement strand
AGCTGACTGGGCAGCGGCTTCCTTTGCAGCCTGGTCTGCGGCTTCACGAGCTGACTGGGCAGCGGCTTCCTTGGCAGCCTGGTCTGCAGCTTCACGAGCGGCCTGGTCTGCAGCTTCACGAGCTGACTGGTCTGCGGCTTCCTTTGCGGCCTGATCTGCAGCTTCACGAGCTGACTGACTTGCAGCTTCATGTGCGGCCTGGTCTGCGGCTTCACGAGCTGACTGGGCAGCGGCTTCCTTTGCAGCCTGGTCTGCGGCTTCACGAGCTGACTGGGCAGCGGCTTCCTTGGCAGCCTGGTCTGCAGCTTCACGAGCTGACTGGGCAGCGGCTTCCTTTGCGGCCTGATCTGCAGCTTCACGAGCTGACTGACTTGCAGCTTCATGTGCGGCTTCGGTAGCGGCTTCACTTGCTTCGGTTGAGGCATCTCTTGCGGTTTCGCTTGCCTGACTTGCAGCTTCATGCGCAGCTTCGGTAGCGGCTTCACTTGCTTCGGTTGAGGCATCTCTTGCGGTTTCGCTTGCCTGACTTGCAGCTTCATGTGCGGCTTCGGTAGCAGCTTCACTTGCTTCAGTTGCCGTGTCTTTTACAGTTTCGCTGGTCTCTGTTGCAGTTTCATGCGCAGCTTCGGTAGTGGCTTCACTTGCTTCAGTTGCTGTGTCTTTTACAGTTTCGCTGGTCTCTGTTGCAGTTTCATGTGCAGCTTCGGTAGCAGCTTCACTTGCTTCAGTTGCCGTGTCTTTTACAGTTTCGTTCGAAACATCTGCCACGGTATCTTTGCTGGTATCCGTTACCGACGACTGTATATCAGAACTGATGTCGCTTGATGAGGTTCCGGCTGTTTGTGCCATTGCCGTGGAACTCAGGGCCACGGAACAAATGCCTGTCGCGAGCATAAGGCTGGCGGTGTAAACTGTTATGCGGGATAAAATTTTCATGTCTTTCTCTTTCTGTAATCAATTATGTGCGGACTGATCTGGAAATTCAAGAACCGTCCAAGGGTTAAGGGGGTTATTTTAAAATTCTGTTAACAAAAGATAAAAAATCATTTTTTCCAAATTATTCTCTGCCCAAATATTCTTTGCGGAGAATGGTAACAGTTTTTCATCCTTTTGAAGGGGTAACGGTCAGGAGAGATATTTTATTCCCTAAATAATAAAAAAAATAAAAATAATAAAAAAAAAGGAGAAAATATCTGCAAAAAGGCGAGATATTTTCTCCTGGAGGTGGGGGGGGTAAAAACTATTTCCTGCGCCAGTTATGCTGGATGATTTCGGCTTCCTGCCCCTTGCTCAGGGCATCCCCGGTCATCATGCCCTGAATAAGAGAATCAAAGCTGGCACTGTCCGGGCCGCTGGCGGTTTGATATTGTGCCCCGGGGGAGGAAAGATTATTCTGCATAGGCACGGATGCTTTAACCGTCCATGCATTTTTGCCGCGACAGGCGATATTCCGCGTACCACCCTGTCCGGTCGTGACCTCAAACTCGCGACAATATTCATTATTTGCCGTCTGGAATGTCATGGTCGGTGTTACGGTGATATCTGTATTGGCGGCATTAACGGGTGTGGATGTCGCACTGGGGTGTTTGTCAAGGATGGCAAAAAGGGAATTATCCGGCTTAATCACATCATTGCTTTGCAGGGCAAGGACCATTTCCGGCCCCGTATCCGCCGTCGGCGTTAACAGGCTGCGCCCCGTACCAAGGCCGATCACCAGAACAACAGTTGCGGCGACCGCCATTTGCCACAGGGGGCTGTGGGAAATATTCCGCAGTTTTTTCCGGAATGGTAGAATGGTTGCTTCCGGGCGGCTGGTTTCTTTGGTAACTTTTGCCGGGAAGGCATCGAGCAGGGCCATCATGCCCTGCGGCAGGGGCCTGCTGTCCATACGGTGACTGGCGCGGACAAGCATTTCATCGACAGCCTGCATATTTTCCAGACGTTCGGCAAGGTCGGGAGAATTTTCGATCTGCCCGGCAACCCTGGCCTTGTCCCCGGCGGATAATTCATCATCAAGGTAGGCCATTAATATTTCATCGGTTATGGTCATGCCATCTCTCTCATCTATTCTGTTATGCGCCCTGTTGTATTTCGGGGGCGTGAAGCTGATCTTCCAGGGCCTTTCTGGCCCGGGCCAGCCGGCTCATGACTGTTCCTATGGGGATATCAAGAAATTCTGATGTCTCGCGATAGGAATATCCTTCAATTACAATCAGACCAAGTATCATCTTCTGTTCATCCTGCAGTCTGTTCATTGCCGTGCTGACTTCCGAGACTGTTATTTTATCCATTATCATCTGTTCGCCGTCTATGCCGATTTCGGATGTAAAATCCATCGGGTCAACGACGGGGCCTCTTACACGGCGTGACCGCCATTCGTCTATCCATGTATTCTTGCACATTCTGAACATCCATTTATCAAGATCCGTACCCTGTTTGAACTGATCATATTTCGACAATGCCTTTTCAACAGTTGTCTGAAGCAAATCATCCGCATCGGCGGCGGACCCGGTAAGGGCAAAAGAAAATCGCCTGAGTCGCGGCAGCAAGGCAACTATATCGTCTCGCCAGTGTTCAGATGTTGCGGTCATTCACTATCCCTAACGCTTTACAGAATTATTTTATTCCCCACTTTATTAAATTAATATGGAAAAAGTGATAAAATTCCGGTTTTTTGTTATTTAAGGGAATAAACAGCTTTTATCAGCCGTTATTCTGACATCTGGATAAGCAGGAAATATTTGTTAATTTTTTTCTGTAAAAATGCTATATGTCAGAATGATTAACGGTATGAAGATTTTATGAAAAAATACAGAATATTATTTGCCCGGCGATTAAGCAGATGCGTTTTTCTCTGTCTCGCATTATTTCTGACCATAAATATGGGCATTATAGTGCAGGCAGGGGAACCCCCTTCAGATAAGGCCGATGAAGTGGCACAAGAAGCCGCAGACCGGGCCGCCCAACAGGCCGCAGATCAAGCCGCCCAACAGGCCGCAGATCAAGCCGCCCAACAGGCCGCAGATCAAGCCGCCCAACAGGCCGCAGATCAAGCCGCACAGCAGGCCGCACAACAGGCCGCAGATCAGGCCGCCCAACAGGCCGCAGACCAAGCCGCACAACAGGCCGCAGACCAAGCCGCACAGCAGGCCGCAGACCAAGCCGCCCAACAAGCTGCAGATCAGGCCGCGCAACAGGCCGCAGACCAAGCCGCGC